>JAPKDO010000099.1 GCA_028822535.1 Acidimicrobiales bacterium | reverse complement strand
AATCAGTTGGCCCGAATGGGTCCTGACGTGTCGGCCACGTCTCGGCGGTCGATCACTTCATCGATGATGCCGTACTCGAGCGCCTCGGTGGCGGTCATCACGAAATCTCTGTCGGTGTCGGTCTCGATCTTCTCGACCGATTGGCCGGTGTGATCGGCGAGGATCTGGTTGAGCAGGTCCTTCATCCGCATGATCTCGCGGGCCTGGATCTCGATGTCGGTGGCCTGTCCACCGCCTTGGCCCCACGGCTGATGGAGCAGCACCCGAGAGTGGGTCAGCGCCAGGCGCTTGCCCTTGGTCCCCGCGGCGAGCAGCACGGCAGCGGCCGATGCGGCCTGGCCGAAGCAGATCGTCGAGATCTCGTTCTTGATGAAGCTCAGCGTGTCGTAGATCGCGAACAGCGCCGTGATGTCGCCACCGGGCGAGTTGATGTAGATGCTGATGTCCTTGTCGGCGTTCTCCGACTCGAGGTGCAGCAACTGGGCGCAGACGAGGTTGGCGATCTGGTCATCGATCGGCGTGCCCAGGAAGATGATGTTCTCCTTGAGCAGCCGCGAGTAGAGGTCGTACGCCCGCTCGCCGCGGTTGGTCGACTCGACGACCGTGGGGACGAGGTAGTTGCGCACGGTGGACTCGTGACGTGCGGACTGCTCTGGGGTCATTCGGAGTCGTCCTCTTCGGTGGTGTCTTCGTCGGCGGTGTCTTCGGTGGAAGGGTCTTCAGCGGCCGGGGGCTCGTAGGTGCTGCGGTCGACAGCGTTGCCGTCCTCGTCGACGATCTCGACGTGATCGAGCAGCCACTCGAGCGCCTTGCGCTTCTTGATGTCGGAGCGTACCGCAGGGAGTTGGTCGTTCTGTTCCAGCTGCCGGCGGACCTTCTTGGCCTTCTCGCCGACGCGTTCGGCCACCTCGTCGATCTCGGCGTCCAACTCGTCGTCGGTGCACTCGATGGACTCGGCCAGCACGATCGCGCGCAGTGCCAGGTCGACTCGGGCGCTGGTCTCGGCGTTCTCGCGCAACTCGTCGAGGAGCTGTTCCTGCGAACGGCCGGTCATCATCAGGTACTGCTCGAGCTCCATGCCCTGGGCCTGGAGCCGCATGCCGAGATCCTGGAGCCGTCCGTTGAGCTCGCCGCTGATCAGCGCCTCGGGGAGGTCGTCGGTGACGAGTGCTGCGAGCGCTTCGGCGACCTTCTCCTGGAGTTGTTGGGCGCCCTGGGCCTTGCGCACGGTGGTCATGCGCTCGACCAGGTCGGCCTTCATCTCGTCGACGGTCTCGAACTCGGAGTTCTCCTGGGCCCACGCGTCGGTGAGTTCCGGCAGGACCTTCGCCTTGACCTCCTTCACGGAGATCGTGAAGTGGAGCTGGCGCTCTTCGTCCTCGTCGGGGTGGGTGGCGTCGAAGTCGAGCTCGTCGCCGGCCGATGAGCCGGCGAGCTGTTCGTCGACCTCGGCGGTGATGACGCCGGAGCCGATCTCGTAGTTGTAGTCGTCGGTGGTGAGGCCGTCCTGCTCTTCGCCGTCGAGGGTGCCGACGATGTCGATGACGACGGTGTCGCCCTCCTCGGCGGCGCGGTCGACGGTCTCGACGGTGGACTCGAGGCTGCGCATGCGGTCGATCTGCGCGTCAATCTCCTCGTCGTCGGGCTCCGGGCGAGGCATGGTGACCTTGAGCCCGTCGTAGCCGGCGACCGAGATGACCGGACGGACCTCGACGACGGCCTCGAAGGTGATCGGACCCTCGTCTTGGCCCTCGGTGATGTCGAGTTCGGGAGGAGCGATCACGTCGACGTCGTGTTCGACCACGGCGTCGGAGTAGTACTTCGGTAGGGCCTCACGCATGGCTTCTTCACGAGCCGGGCCGAGGCCGATGCGAGCCTCGAGCAGCTTGCGTGGCGCCTTGCCTCGACGGAAGCCGGGGAGGTTGACCTCCTGCGCGATGCGCTTGAAGGCTTCGTTCAGATCGGTCTCGAACTCGGTCTCGTCGACGGTGACGGACACCTTGACCTTGTTGTCCTCGAGCGTTTCGACGGTGGAGTTCACGGGGTGACCATTTCGTTCTGCCAGGACTCTGGCGGCGTGCATGCGGACGGACGAGTGTATCGACGTCGTTTCGGATCACGGCCATCCTCACGCCGCCTTGTAGTCTCGCCCGTCCGGTCAGACGGGGAGTGGCGCAGCCCGGTAGCGCACCTGCTTTGGGAGCAGGGGGTCGCAGGTTCGAATCCTGTCTCCCCGACCACCGGCCCTCGGAGCGGTACCGTTCACTACGGCAATCCTCACAATACGGACAAGCGGCGGGACACCGATGTCAGCTCGAATGCAGTTCCAACGACGCGCGTACCTCGGTGCGCTCGCGGTCGCGCTCCTCGGAGCGTTCTTCGTCCTGGTGTCGCCGCCGTCGCCGGCGGCGGCCGCCACGTCGAGCCAGTACGCGTCGAGCTGGGCGGTCGACAACGACGCACAGTGGACGCCGTTCCCGCCGAATGCCAACCCCCTCGGCAGCACGACCTCGAACTGCACCGGCGGTAGCGCCGGGGCCTGGGCCGAGTTCACCTTCACCGGGTTCTCGATCCCGGCCGGCGACACGATCGACGGGATCGTCGTCACCCCGAAGTACCGCACGGCTTCGACCAACAGCACCATCACGCTGCGCGACGGCGGCGCGACGCTCGGCTCCAAGCCACTGCCGCAGAACACCGGTCCCTCCAATTGCAACGGCACGAGCACGCTCGCGATCGGCGGCGCGACCGACACCTGGGGCGCAGCGCTCACGCCGGGAATCATCAACGACGGGATCCAGGTCCGGATCACGATGGGCAACCCGAACATCGACCTCGACAACATCCAGCTGACCGTGCACCACTCCGAGACCGTCGTGGCAGATCCCGAAGCCGACCTCTCGGTCACGAAGACCGACGGCGTGACGTCCGCGGCGCCTGGCGACAGCGTGACCTACACGATCGTGGCAGCGAACGCCGGCCCGGACGACGAACCCACCGCATCGTTCGCCGACACCCTGCCGGGCGACCTCACCTGCACGTACACCTCGGTGACGGACGGCGGGGCGAGCGGGAACACCGCCGCCGGGGCCGGCGACCTCGCCGAGACCCTCTCGCTCCCCTCAGGCAGCACTGTCACCTACACCGTGGACTGCACGATCGACAGCGGGGCCACCGGCACGCTGTCCAACACTGCGACGATCAGCGGCACCCTCGACGACCCCACGGCCGGGAACAACTCGGCCACCGACGCGGACACGGTCCTCGTGCCCTCAGCCGACCATTCGGTGGAGAAGACCGTCACCACCACCCCGGTCGTCCCCGGCGACCCGGTCTTGTTCCAGATCGTCGCCACGAACAATGGTCCGTCGGACGACCTCTCGGTCGACGTCACCGACGAGTTCGCCGCCGACCTCGACACCTGCTCCTGGACCGCGACGTTCTCGGGGGGAGCCACGGGCGACGCGAGCGGCGCCGGTGACATCGTCGAGACGGTCTCGCTCCCGGCCGACGCCACGGCGACCTACACCGCGACCTGCGATCTCTTCGCCGGCGCCACGGGCACGCTCACGAACACCGCCACCATCGACGGCAGCGTGGACGACCCCGACAGCACCAACGACTCCTCCGAGGTCGCCCCCACGCTGGCACCGACCGCCGACCTCTCGATCACCAAGACCGACGACGCCGACACGGCGACTCCCGGCGACCACGTCACCTACGACATCGTGGTGACCAACACCGGCCCGTCCGACGAACCAGCAGCCGTGGTGACCGACGACTTCGGCGACGACACCATGTGCACCTGGACCGCCACGCTCGTCGGCGGCGGCAGCGCGGTGAACTTCGAAGGCGTGGGCGACATCGACGAGACCGTCGCCCTCGACGCCGGAAGCACGATCCTCTACGAGGTGGACTGCGTCGTCGACTCGCTGTCGACCGGCGTGTTGTCGAACACCGCCACGGTCACGGCATCGGTCTTCGATCCGGATCTCGAGAACAACTCGAGCACCGACACGAGCGACCTCGATGCGATCGCCGACCTCGGCGTGACCGTGAACGAGTCGGCCGACCCCGTGCAGGCGGGCGACGCCGACGGCCTCGTCTACACCGTCGCCGTGGACAACAGCGGCCCCTCCGGAGCCCAGGACGTCGAGGTGGAACTCGACCTCACCCTGCCCGAGGGCGTCACGCTCGGGACGATCACCCCCGAGGACGGCACGGTGACCGGCACCACGTGGTCGTTGGGGACGATGGTCGCCGCCAACGCCACGACCCTCCAGATCCCGCTCGAGGTCGACGAGACGGCCGCGGCCGGCACGGACGTGATCGAGATCACGGCCACCGTGTCGTCCTCGACGCCCGACGGTGCCGCCGACAACGACGCCGCGACGGAGGCGACCAGCATCGAGGCGGCGCCGGTCGCACCGACGACCACCTCGGGCGAATCCGTCGAAGCCGCCGGTGAGGGCAACCAGACCCTCCCGCGGACCGGCAACGATCCGTTGGCCCTCACCCTCGCCGGTGTCGCCAGCCTCCTCCTCGGTGCGGTCGCCGTCCGGCACGCCCGTCGCGACGACTACGTCGGCGTGCACCTCCGGTAGCGACCAGGGGCGAACCACGCCGGTGTAGGTTCGCCCCTGATGCTCCGCCGCATCAGCCTCCTCGCCGTCACGACGCTCGGCCTGTCCGCCTGCGAACTGCCGTCTTTCGGTGCCCCGGACCCGGCAAGTGAGCAGGGGCGAGAGGTGTTCGACCTCTACCGCGGGTTCGCTGCGGCTGCCACCGGCGTCGGCGTGTTCGTCATCGTCCTGTTGGCCTACGTCGTGATCCGGTACCGACGCCGCACCGACGACATCCCGAGTCAGAAGCCGTACAACGTCCCGGTCGAGATCATCTACACCGCGATCCCGTTGGTGATCGTCTGCGTCCTCTTCGTGCTCAGTGTCCGCACCGAGGACCGGGTCAGCGCCGAGACCGACTCGCCGGACCTGGTCGTCGACGTGGTCGGGTTCCAGTGGCAGTGGCAGTTCGGCTACCTGGCCGAGGGCATCGTCGTGACCGGTTCGCCCGAGACCGGCATTCCCGAACTCGTGCTCCCCGAAGGGCGCACCACGCGACTCGAACTACGCACCACCGACGTCAACCATTCGTTCTGGGTCCCGCAGTTCCTGGTGAAGCGTGACCTCATCCCGGGCATCGACAACGCCATCGACGTGACGCCCACCGAGGTCGGGACCTTCGACGGCGTCTGCGCCGAGTACTGCGGACTCGACCACGGCCGGATGCGCTTCTCGGTCCGCGTGCTGCCCGCCGACGAGTTCGACCGGTGGATCGACGAGGAGACCACGCCGTGACCCTGCTCGACGACCGTCCGGCCGAAGCCGAACCGCCGACGCCACCGCATCGCGAGGCCACGGGGCTCCTCGCGTTCTTGACGACGACCGACCACAAGCGCATCGGCATCGCCTACATGCTGACCGCCTTCGCGTTCTACCTCTTCGGCGGGGCGCTGGCGCTGCTGATCCGCACCGAACTCGCCGAGCCCGGCCAGCAGGTCGTGGGCAACGCCACCTACAACGAACTGTTCACGATGCACGGCAGCATCATGTTGTTCCTGTTCATCGGCCCGTTCGCGTTCGGGCTCGCCAACTATTTCGTGCCGATCCACATCGGCGCACGGGACATGGCGTTTCCCCGCCTCAACGCCCTGAGCTACTGGTTCTTCCTCTTCGGTGGCGTCACGATGATCTCGGGGTTCCTGACCGCCGACGGCGCCGCCGACTTCGGTTGGACGGGCTACTCGCCCCTGTCGTCGGTGGTGCGCTCCCCCGGCGTCGGCGGCGACCTGTGGATCATCGCCCTGGTCCTGACCGGCCTGTCGGGCGTGCTCACTGCGGTGAACGTCGTCGCCACCGTCATCACCATGCGGGCGCCCGGCATGACCATGTTCCGGATGCCGATCTTCACCTGGAACATGCTGGTCACGAGCATCCTCGTGCTGATCGCTTTCCCCATGCTCACGGCCGCCGCTGCCATGCTCTTCGCCGACCGTCACTTCGGCGCCCATGTGTTCGACGTCGCGAACGGCGGCCAACCGATCCTGTGGCAGCACCTGTTCTGGTTCTTCGGCCACCCCGAGGTCTACATCGTCGTGCTGCCGTACTTCGGGGTGATCACCGAAGTGCTTCCGGTGCATTCGCGTCGCCCGGTCTTCGGGTACGCCGGGCTGGTCTTCGCAACGATCGCGATCGCCGCACTGTCGGTCGGTGTGTGGGCGCATCACATGTTCGTGACCGGGGCGGTGAGCCTCCCCTTCTTCACCGCGTTCTCGATGTTGATCGCCGTGCCGACGGGCGTGAAGATCTTCAACTGGATCGGCACGATGTGGGGCGGACAGATCGTCTTCCCCACGCCGATGCTCTTCGCTGTCGGTTTCATCTTCACGTTCCTTCTGGGCGGACTCACCGGCGTGCTGCTCGCCACGGCACCGATCGACTTCGCGGTCACCGACACCTATTTCGTGGTCGCACACATGCACTATGTGCTCTTCGGCGGGTCGGTCTTCGCGCTCTTCGCCGGCGTCTATCACTGGTTCCCGAAGATCACCGGCCGGATGCTGGGCGAGGGCCTGGGGAAGGTCCACTTCTGGATGACCTTCGTCGGTTTCCATCTCACCTTCGCCATCCAGCACGTCCTCGGTCTCGAGGGCATGCCCCGACGAGTGCCCGACTACCTCGACGCCTATGGGTTCGACTGGATGAACCTGGTGTCGTCGATCGGCGCCGGGCTGCTGGGAGCATCGACACTGCCGTTCCTGTGGAACGCGTGGCGGTCGTGGCGCCAAGGTGAACCGGCGGGCGACGACCCGTGGGAGGGTCACACGCTCGAGTGGGCGACCTCGTCCCCGCCGCCGAGCGCGAACTTCGACCGACCGCTGCCGCCCATCCGGTCCAACCGGCCGGTGTGGGACGCCGACCACCCCGATCTCGTCGTGGAGAGCCACTGATGGCCGGCGCCGACCGCGAGGTCCGCTCGCCCGACGAACGTCAGATCGCGATCCAGAGCCGGATGTTCCTGGCGATCGGCGCCGCCGTCTCGGTGATGACGGTGATCTACGTGCTCGCGTCGTACGAGGAAGCCGGATCCGTGATGCTGGCGCTGGCGGCGTGCCTCTCGCTGGTGTGCGGCACCTACCTCTGGTTCCAGGCGCGCGCCGCAGACGAGGACGACCCGGCCCAGGATGGCGAGGAGTACCTCCCCCACGCCAGCATCTGGCCGTTCTGGATCGGCGTCGCCGCCTTCCTGGTCTCGAACGGCCTGGTCCTGGGCATCTGGTTCCTCGTGCCCGGCGCCCTGTTGATGACCGCCGGGATCGTCGGCTTCATCCGCCAGTCCCGCCGCCGCAACTGAATCTGTCGTGGATTCGTGCCCGATGGTGGGCACCGATCCACGAGATTCTCGGTGTGGTCAGGGGCGGCCGCGGCGGAGGCGGCTGGTGATCTCGCCGAACTCGACCCGTGAGCGCGTGGGGAGGCCGTCGCGACGGCTGAGTTCGATGCACAGGCGATGGGTGACGAAGCCGAACAGCGGCGGGACGGCGATCGCCGCGACCCGGAACGACCAGAGCACCGCGTTGACCGACAGACCGAAGGTCGTGGCGATGATGTCGGCGGCGCCGCCCAGGAACATCACGATGTAGAAACCCAGCGCCGCCACCCCGAGTGCAGTGCGGACCGGGCGTTGACGGGGACGGTCGGCGAGATGATGCTCGGCGCGGTCGCCCGTCACCCGAGCCTCGAGGAACGGCCACGCATAGAGCAGACCGAAGGTGATGCCGGCCATCAGGACTGCAGGGAAGAACGGGTTGGGGATCTCGAACCCGAACGCCCGGATCTCCCAGTTGGGGAAGATGCGCAGCGCGCCGTCGAGCCAGCCCATGTACCAGTCGGGCTGGCTGGCTGCGCTCACGTCGGCCGGTTCGAACGGGCCGTAGATCCAGATCGGGTTGATCTCGACGACGCCGCCGAGCAGCGACAGGAGCGACGCGGTGAGGAAGAACACCCCGAGCGCCTTGGCGGCATAGGTCGGGAACGCCCGCTCCCCCACCACGTTGTCGTTGCGCCGCCCCGGACCGGGGAACTGGGTGTGCTTGTGGCGAGCGACGAGCGCGAGATGCGCCGTCAGGAGGACCGTGATCACGGCCGGGATCAACAGGATGTGGATCACGTAGAGGCGACTGATGATGTCGGGGCCAGGGAACTCGCCGCCGAAGAGGAGTGATGCCAACCAGGTGCCGGCGAGCGGGATCGACAGCGTGATCGAGTAGGCGATGCGGAGCCCGGTCCCCGAGAGCTGGTCGTCGAGCAGCGAATAGCCGGCGAAGCCGTTGAAGATGCCCATGATCAGCATCGTGATGCCGATGATCCAGTTGATTTCGCGAGGCCGCCGGAACCCCCCGGTGAAGAACACCCGGCCCATGTGCACGACCATCGACGCCACGAAGAGCAGCGCCGCCCAGTGGTGGATCTGGCGCATGACGAGCCCGGCGCGCACGTCGAAGCTGATGTCGAGCGCCGACCGGTACGCCTCGGTCATCTCGACCCCGCGCAACGGTCCGTAGCTGCCCTGATAGGTGACGATGGTCTGGCTCGCGTCGAAGAAGAACGTGAGATAGGTGCCCGTGAGCAGGAGGATGACGAAGCTGTAGAGCGCGAGTTCGCCGAGCAGGAACGACCAGTGGTCGGGGAACACCTTGTTGAGCGCGGTGCGGGCGAACCGTGCAGTGCCGAGGCGATCGTCCATCCAGCGGGCCATGCGGTGCGTCACGGTGCGCTGCCCCAGTTTCCTGGTCGGGCGAGGTTCGGCGGCCGCCACGTCAGCGGCCTCGATCCCAGAAGCCCGGGCCGACCGGTGCCTCGAAGTCTCCGGTGGCGATCAGGAAGCCGTCGTCATCGACGTCGAGCGGCAGCTGTGGCAACGGCCGGGCGGCGGGGCCGAAGACCGGGCGGGCGCCGTCGAGCACATCGAAGGTCGATTGGTGGCAGGGGCACAACAGCAGGCCCTCCTCGGCCTGGTAGAGCCCGACCGGACAGCCGACGTGGGTGCACAGCTTCGAGTAGGCGATGATGCCGCCGACGACCCACCCCACCTTCTCGCCCTGGAGATGCAGCTCCTGGGTCGGACGGGTGCGGATCAACAGCGTCGGAGCATCGGCGGCATGGGTGTGTCCCTCGGGCCAGACGGTGAGGACACCGTCGACGGGGAGATCGTCGGGACGGATCGGTTGTTCGTCTTCGGTCACCAGGCGCTTGACCGCCCCCGCGTAGGGCGTCACCTTGAGATCGCGTCCCGGGCGGGGGCCGAGCGACCGGATCGGGAACAACAGCGCGCCACCCAGCGCGGCGAACGCGGTGCCGGCCAGCGACGTCAGGAGTCGGCGCCGCTTGAGCCCGGTCGTGCCGGCCTCGAAGTCCGCGGTGAACTCGGCGACGTCCTCCTCGTCGGAGGCGACCGACTTGCGCTCCTCGGTCACCTCGTCGTCGGGCATGAACGCCTTGGCCCAGACGACGATGCCGATCCCGATGCTCCCGAAGGCCGTTGCCAACAAGACGCCCTCGATCTGGGTCTGCCCGCCGTTCCAGTACGTGATGCCGAGGCAGATGGCCGCGATCACGGCGAGACCGAATGCTCCCGCGACGATCCGTTCGGACCGGTCGGCGTCGACGCCTTCGTTGGCGTCGCCCGGCTGTGGCGTCTCGGCCGGGGTCACGTCTCGTTCTCCGTGCGCTCGTCCGCAGAGATCGGCGACCGGCCGCCGATCCACGCCACGACCAGCAGCAGTCCGCCGATGCCGAAGAGCCACACGACGAATCCCTCGGGGACGGGGCCGTTGCGGCCGATCTGCAGACCGCCCGGATTGTCGGGGGATCGGAGCAACTCGACGTAGGCAGCGACGTCGTCGAGTTCGTCGTCGCTGATCGCGTCCGGGCCGAAGACCGGCATCTGCCCGGGACCGACCCGGATCGCGGCGCCCACCTCGGTCGGTTCAGAGGAGTGCAACGACGGCGCCGCACGGCCGTAGCTCAACGCTCCGCCGCTCCCGAAGGCGGAGTGACAGGCCTGGCAGTTCGCCCGGAACAACACCCCTCCCTCGGCGATGTCGGCGTCGTCGATGTTGATTGCGGGCACCGCCGGTCCGTCCCCGAGCGAGCCGACGTAGGCGACGAGCGCGTCGATCTCCTCCACGGTGTACGCCGGTTCGTTGCGCCGTGGCTGGTCATCGTTGTTGCCGAGTGGCATACGGCCGGTCGACAGGTAGTAGTAGGCGGCCGCCTCGCCGGACTCGAGGAGTGAGGGGCCGCGCAGTTCACCGCGGCCGTCGGCGTCGTTCAGCACCTCGTTCCCGATGCCGTCGCCGGGGTCCGCGATGCGCACGCCGGCGCCGTCGGCGCCGTGACAGCTCGCGCAGCCGGTGAGGTAGAGCGCTCGCCCCTGCTCGACCAGCGGGTCCGGGCCGGTCGGCGGTGCCGCGGACGCGGTGGTCGCGCCCAGCGCGAGGAAGGTCAGACCGACAACGACGAGGACGGGGCGGAGGCGTGTCATCCGAGGAGGTAGATCGTCGCGAACATCGCAACCCACACGACGTCGACGAAGTGCCAGTAGTACGCGCAGACCCCGACGGCCGGCGCCGCCGGGGCGCGCGTCCGGCCGCTGACCAGGCCAGCGACGGCGGCCATGAACAGCACCCCGCCCAGCAGGTGGAGACCGTGGAACCCCGTCATGAGGAAGAACATCGACCCGTATGCGTGGGTCGAGATCGAGAAGTCGAGTTCGGCGTACTCGAGGACGAGGTTCACGAGGAAGACGACACCGAGGGCGCCGGTGATCGCCAGCCAGCGCACCGCGCGAACACGATCGCCACGCTCGGCAGCAGTGACGGCCACGTGCATCGTGATGCTCGACACGGCGAGCACGACGGTGGCCGCAGCCGTGCGCCCCACCGCCAGGTGGACGTCGTCAGGTGGCCAGACGTCGTTCGACGCCCGAAGGGAGAACCAGCCGGCGAAGAGGCCAGCGAAGAACATCAGTTCCGAAGCCAACCAGACGACGACGCCGACCGAGAGCGCAGACGGACCCGAATGTCCGGGCCCCGACGTGTCGGGCGCGTTGCGGTCTCGGGCGGCGAGGGCTTCGCTCACGTCCCGGTTCTACCGCACCGGACGCATCGACTGCGGCAACGGGTCGCGTCGCGACGGGTCCCTGTGCGAACCTCCTGACATCGACTCGGTCTCGTATCCGGACCTGGCGCTCGATTGGGCGTTCGACCCCGCTTCGGCGGTGGTCATCGTCGTGCTCGCCGCGACCTGGGTCACGCTGCGCAGGCGGCGCGATTCGTGGCCGCTGTGGCGGACCATCGCTGCCGTCGGGGCAGTTCTCGCCGCCGTCGTGGCGACGCAGTCAGGCGTGGCCACCCACGACACCGAGTCGTTCACCGCCCATGTGGTCCAACACGTCCTGCTCGGCATGGTCGTCCCGTTCCTCGCCGCACTGGCGGCACCGTTGACGCTCGTCCTCCAAGCGGCCGACGACACCACTCGCCGCACCGTGCGACTGGCGCTGCGGCATCGCGTCGTCCAGGTGGCGAGCAACCCGCTCGTCGGGTTCGGGGCGTTCGGCGCGTCGTTGACGGTGCTCACCTTCTCCCCCCTTCTCGACGTCGCCGCCCGCGACGACCTGGTCCACGTCGGCATCCACGCACACCTCGTGGTGGTCGGCTGCCTCTTCGTCTGGCCCGTGGTCGGGGCCGATCCGATCCCGCACCGACCGGGTCACGGCGCTCGACTCCTGGTCGTCCTGGCATCGGTACCGTTCCACGCCTTCGTCGGCGCTGCCCTGCTGACAGCATCGACGCCCCTGTTCGAGACCTACCCGTCGATCGACGACCAACGGCGAGCCGCCGGCCTGTTGTGGGGCGCCGGCGAACTGTTCACGCTCGGCGTGGCGGCCGTGGTGTTCGTCGACTGGTATCGGGCGGACATGCGGGCGGGAGCGAGGGCCGATCGCGCCGCAGACGCGGCCGAGGATCAGTCGGCCAGCCGGGCGAACGCCGCGGGGACCTGACTCGGCCCTTCGAGGGCGGCGAAGCGCGCGCCGACGGCGCGAGCGAACGCCTCGGCGTCCTCGCAGTCGTCGGCCGGCGCGATGACGTGGATCTCGTCGAGGGCGCCGGCCTCGGTCTCGGGCGCGGTGCCCTGCGTGGGCCGGCAATCCGACAGCAGGATGACCCGGCGATGGGTGGCGTTCGACGTGGCGAGTTGGGCAGCGGCAACCCGGAGCGCGAGCGCGAGATCGGTGGGCCCGAATCCCCGCAGACGGAACACGTCCTCGACCACGTCATCGATCGGGCGGCGTTGATCCTGCCCTTTCACCACCATCACGTTCTCACCGAAGGCCAGGATCGAATAGTCGTCGGGCGCCCGTTCGGCGGTGGCCGCCGCGGCGACCG
>JAPKDO010000450.1 GCA_028822535.1 Acidimicrobiales bacterium | reverse complement strand
TCGCCGTCGAGATCTCGCCTGGCCTGTGGGGGCAGCAACTCGATGCGCAAGACCGGATGGAGGACTCCTGGGAGGAGATCCGGACCTACCTGCAGGAGGTGTTCCGCTGGGGTGGCATCGACGAGATCGAAGCCGAGGAACTGTCTGTCGTGCCCGGGCTCGACGAGATCTTCGCCCTCACGGACATCAAGCGATACGCCGCCAGCGGAGAGTGGGACGTCATCGTCGTCGACTGCGCTCCGACCGCCGAGACGATCCGGCTGCTGTCGCTGCCCGCGGTCCTCTCGTGGTGGATGGAGCGGCTGTTCCCGATGGGCCGCCGCGTCAACAAGGTCGTGAGTCCGATGCTCGGTCAGGTCACCGGCCTCCCGGTGCCCGGCGACGACGTCTTCGGTGCGGTCGAGCGGTTCTACGAGCGCCTCGACGGGGTCAAGGAGATCCTCACCGACGAGTCCGTCACGTCGGCGCGGCTCGTCGTGAACCCCGAGCGCATGGTCGTCGCCGAGGCCCGCCGGACGTACACGTACCTGTCGCTGTTCGGATATGGCGTCGATGCCGTCATCGCCAACCGGCTGCTCCCGGACGAGATCGACGATCCGTGGTTCGCCGCATGGAAGCAACGCCACCTCGAGCATCTCGAGACGATCGAGGAGGGATTCGCGCCGCTGCCGATCCTGCGTGCCGAGCTGGCCCCGCACGAGCTGGTCGGCGTCGACCACCTCCGATCCTTCGGTGCGGAGCTCTACGGGGACACCGACCCCGCCGACCGCCTCGCCGAGGTGACCCCGCTGACCCTCGAGCGATCCGATGCCGGCGACACGCTGGTGATCGACCTCCCGTTCACCGACAAGGACGAGCTCGCGTTGGGGCGCCGGCGCGACGAACTGCTCGTCCGCGTCGGCCCGTACCGGCGCGCCGTCCTGCTCCCGGACACGCTGCGCAGCCGCTCGGTGTCCGATGCCGCGCTCCGCGACGGAGCGCTGCGCGTGCTGTTTGCGCCCTGAGGCCACGGACTCGCCGAGATCCTGCACGCGGCCGTGGCGTCTGGAAGGATGTCCGCCTGGTGGAACACGACCCGAACGAGGCCGATGCGCGAGACAGTGGTGCCGGTGGCGCTGCCGTCGAACAGTTCCAGCGTGCCGCACTCGACGCGGTGCGCTCGGCACGGGCGTTGCTCGATGCCGCCGAGTCCGTGATCCAGGAGCCAGCCGCGATCGAAGCCATGGTCAACACGGTGTCGTCGATGGCGCGAAGTGCCACCGAGGCGGTCGCTGGGTTCGCCGCCGCCGGCGGGGCGGGCGGGTCGACTGGCGCCGACTCGGATGAGGACGAACCATCGGGCGGGTTCGAGCACATCTCGGTCGACTGATGCGCCTGCTCCGCCTCGTCGACGACGATTCGTTCGCTGTCGAATTCCACCCCTACATCACGGTCGTGACCGAACTCGACGAGGCGCGACGCGCTGCTGTCGTCGAGGCGTTCCAGCACGCAGCGATGGGCCGCGCCGCGGGTCTGGCCGGTCTCATGGAGGTCCACGGCGTCGTGCTCGATCTCGATGAACGGTCGCTGGGCCTGCTCGAGCTGGGGGGCGACGAGGTCGACACCTGCGTTCGACCGGCCGATCTTCCGGGAAGCGTCGCGGGAGGCGTCGGTCGCCAGGTCCGATCCGCCGAGCGTCGACTCGAGACGCTCGAGCAGCCTCGACGAGATCGCATCGAGGGCCTGGCTGCAGCCGAGGAAGAACTCGAACGGGCGATCGAGACCGAGCGCTTGGCCAGGGAGGCGCTGGAGTCGCTCTCCGAAGCGATGGAGCCGCCGCCGGAGGACCTCGTCGACGGCGCTGAGGTCGACTCGGCGCTGGAGCCTGACGAAGCTGCCGACCGGCGGACCGAGCTGACGAGTCGACAGGACTCGATCGCTGCGAAGCGGTCGATACTCGCAGATGCGCAGGACCCTGACGCTGGGCAAGTACTCGACGACGCCGTCGCCGCGCTGGAGGCCGCCCGGTCGTCCCTCGAGCGAGCCCTCGAGGCGGCGGCTGCGGCCGACCGACGGGAACCGGATCGTGAGGAGGAGCCGGTCGGAGAGCCAGCGGGGGAGTCGGAAGCGCAACGGATGGACGAGGAGGCCGTCGCTGAACACCTCGCCGACCTTCGTTCTGCGCTCGCCCTGCATCGGCTCGAGGATCCGACGCCGATACGCGATGCACTCGATGAGGTCCGCCTCGGTCACAACACCGGGGAGAAGGTGCCGTCGACCGAGGCACTCAGCCTGGTCGACCGGATCGAGTCGTTGGAGCGGGAGATCGATGCGACGAAGGACGAGCCGGTGCCCCAGAGCACCGAGCTCGAGTCTGCGGCCGAGG
>JAPKDO010000449.1 GCA_028822535.1 Acidimicrobiales bacterium | reverse complement strand
GGGGGCCCTCGTTCTGGAGAGGTTCCGTAGTGATGCGAAAGCAGAGGGCGAGGAAGGTGAAGACTCCTGCGAAGGCATCGACGGCGACCCGATCGTGCAGGTCGCCTTCTGGGAGTCGGCACAAGCCGGCATCGACGGCGAGGACCCGGTCATCGTGACCGAGGGCTTCGACGACCTCCGCTTCGCCGTGGACGGCCAGGCGTTCACCATCGCCTTCGCTCCGGAGGGGGCCGAGATCCCGATCCCGCCGAGCACCACGAGGCTCTCGAGCGTCGGTTCGGACCTCGGTGTGCCCGAGGACGAGGTCCCCGACGACGCGGAGTTCGATCCCGCCACCGGCGAGACCGTGCCCGGCGACGAACCGTCGACGGACGAATCCACGGATGACACGACCGTGGATTCCACCGACGACACGACCGTGGATTCCACCGACGACACGACCGACGACCCGGTGGTCGACGAGGACGGCGATTCGTGAGAGCAGTCGTCCTGGTCGGCGGCTTCGGCACCCGCCTCCGCCCGCTGACCTTCACGACACCGAAGAACCTCTTGCCCGTCGTCCACGTGCCGATGGTCGAACGGGTGGTCTCGCATCTCGCAGCGCACGGCGTCACCGACGCGGTGCTCTCGCTCGGTTACAAACCCGACACGTTCCTCGCCGCCTACCCCGACAGCGTCTGCGCCGGGGTGCGGCTGAGCTATGCGGTCGAGGACGAACCGCTCGACACCGCCGGGGCGATCCGCTTCGCTGCGGGCGAGGCCGGCATCGACGAGCGTTTCGTCGTCGTGAACGGCGACATCCTCACCGACGTCGACGTCACCCGTCTGGTCCGGTTCCACGACGCGTCCGGGGCCGAGGCCACCATCGATCTCCACGAGGTCGAGGACCCGTCCCGGTTCGGCGTGGTCGTGACCGACGTCGCCGGCCAGGTCGAGGCGTTCATCGAGAAGCCGGACCGCGAGGACGCACCGAGCAACCTGATCAACGCCGGGACCTACGTCTTCGAGCCCAGCGTCCTGGGTCGTATCGATGCCGGACGTCCGGTGTCCGTCGAGCGTGAGACCTTCCCGGCGCTCGTCGAGGCGGGCACGCTCTTCGCGCTGAACGGCGACGCCTACTGGCTCGATGCCGGAACCCCCGCGACCTATCTCCAGGCGGGTCTCGACCTGTTGCCCGCCGACGGAGCCGGTTCGGTGCACGAGACCGCATCCGTTGCGGAGTCGGCCCACCTCGAACGCTCCGTCGTCGGCGCCGATGCCGTCATCGGCGAGGACGTGACCCTGACCGAGGCCGTCGTGCTCGCCGGGGCCACGGTGGAGTCGGGAGCGCGCATCCACCGATCGATCGTCGGGCCCGGCGCGACGATCCGCTCCGGCGGCGAACTGCTCGACCTCACGGTGATCGGCGACGGCGCCGACATCGAACCGGACGCGAGGTTGCGGGGCGAGCGGGTCCCGCTGGAAGACCCGGACGCCGGGTGAAGTTCCTGGTCACCGGCGGCGCCGGGTTCATCGGCTCGTCGTTGGTGGATCGGATCCTCGCTGGTGGCCACGAGGTCGACGTCGTCGACGACCTCCGTTCCGGGACCGTCGGGAATCTCTCGGAGTCCCGGGCCGAAGGCTCCGGTCGGCTGAAGATCCACCAACTCGACGTGCGCGACGCCGCGCTCGTCGAGCTCCTCGCCCGACGCCGACCCGAGGTCGTCTACCACCTCGCGACCGACACCGATCGATCGGGCGATGTCACGACGAGTGCCTCGGCGGCACTCGATGTCGCCGGTACCGTCAGCGTGTTCGACGCAGCGCTCGCTGCCGGCGTGGGCAAGGTCGTCCTGGCCTCCAGCGCGCGTGCTCGGGCCGGCGCGTCGATCCGGTGTCGGACCCGGAGCTACGTCGACGAGCTCGCGTCGCACTATCGCGAACTGCACGGACTCGAGCACACGACCCTGGTCCTGCCGACGGTCTTCGGGCCACGTCAGCACCCCGGTCGGGAGAGTTCCGTGGTCGCGGTGTTCGCCGACCGTCTCGTGCATCGTCGGCCGTGTGTCGTCCATGGTTCGGGCGACCAGACTCGCGACCTGCTCTACATCGACGATGCTGTCGATGCGTTGGTCAAGGCGGCGTCGGCAGCCGACGGGCTGTCGGTCGACATCGGGTCGGGTAGGCAGACGTCGATCCACAGTCTGTACGGCGCGCTCGCCGCCATGGTCGGGGTCGACGACGACCCGGTCCCCGGCGCAGTGCGAGACGACGAGCCCGGCGCCGTGGAGGTCGATCCGACCCGGGCCGAGCTCTACCTGGGGTGGACGCCGTTCACGCCGTTGGCCGAAGGGCTCACGGACGCGGTGGTCGCCCTCGAGCGGTGACGC
>JAPKDO010000448.1 GCA_028822535.1 Acidimicrobiales bacterium | reverse complement strand
ACGAGGTCTCGACGGACGACCTCGACTTCTACGTGCAGGAGTTCTCGCGAACGGGGTTCACGGGCGGCATCAACTGGTACCGCAACATGGATCGCAACTGGGAGCTGACCCCGCAGCTCGCCGGTGCCCACATCACCGCTCCGTCCGCGTTCATCGGGGGAACCGCGGACCCGGTCCTTCTCATGTCATCGCCCGACGGCCCACTCGAGTTCCTCGACGACTACCGGGGCACGACGATGGTCGAGGGCGCCGGACACTGGGTGCAACAGGAATCACCGGGTCCGGTCAACGACGCGATCCTCGCGTTCCTGCACGGCCTGCGCGAGGACTCCACCGTCACCCCCTGACGGCGGAGGCGGCGTCCACGCCGACTCAGCGACAGCTGACCGCGATCTCCTGGATGGTCTGTTGGACCGATGGGTCGTCGGCGCCGAAGTCGGGGTCGTTGAGTTGCTCGACGGTGAACGCGTGGATGATGCCGTCGCCGAAGCAGCGTGACTGTTCCTCGGTCGCGCCGCTCTGCAACGTGTTGAGGCCGAGGTACGTCCGGGACAGTGCAAGGCCGAGCGCATCGGAGGAGGCATCGCTGCCGACCGCGGCCGCCGTTCCAGGATCGCACGACTCGAAGATCAACTCGGCTCCCTTGCGCACGACCGACGCGTCCGACCCCGGCGCGGCGGCGATCCACGACCCGAGGGCGGACTCCATCTCGTCGAGGTCGTCGGCGGTGTCGGCCTGGTACACGATGCGGGCGCACGTGACGCCGTCCCGCTCGAAGCCGACGTAGGCGTCGCCGCCCCACCCGTCCGTGGCGTCGAGCGCGGTGACGAGGTCGAGCCGTTCGGCCAGGACCAGGTACCAACCGAGCGCGCCGAAGTCGCCTCGGTCGAACTCCTCGCCGTTCTCGACCTTTGGTTCGGTCACCTCACGGGCTTCGTCCCCGTCCAGCAACAGCGTCCACGGGTCGTAGAGATGCTCCTCGGTCGTCGGTGGGTTCTCGAAGAGCTCGTCGACGGCGTCGTTGCCGTCGGTCTCGACCGCGAGCGTGAGCATCGCCTCGCCCAGAGCGTACGGGGCGCCGAAGAGCGTCTGGAGCACCTCGGGGATGTCGTCGGATCCCGCCTCGAACTCCTCGGCTTCGGCGGCTTGCTCCTCCTCGAGCGCCGTGGCCTCCTCGTCGGACAAGGTCTCGACGTACGCGGTCTCGATTCGGCGGCCGTCGCCCTCGACGATGGCGTCGAAGGCCGTCGAGCCGGCATCGTCCTCGGCTTCGTCGTATGTGTCGAACTTCGCTCCGAGGTCGAAGTGCTGGTCCTGCAGCGCGTGGGTCAGCTCGTGCACCAACGTCGACTTCCGCGACGGGGTCAGCTCCTCGCCACGCATCCGGATCCGCTTGTCCTCGTAGGAGTAGAACCCGACCACGCCGTCGCCGCTGAGGTCGTTGCTCGCAGCGAACAGGTCGAGGTCGCCCTGCACCAGCCCGAGGGCTCGCAGCAGTCCCGTGGTCTGTTCGATGCTCTCGCGGTCCTCGTCGGTGAGCTCGGATTCGTCGGCGGTGACCTCGTCCCGGAACTCGTCGTCGCTCAGGAACTCGACGTGCACGGGATGGTCGAAGTCGAGGCCGCGCTCCTCCTCGACGATCTCGACGTAGGGGAGGACCTCGGCGGCCCACTCGTCGGGATGGGAGATGCCGTCCCCGCCGTTCCCGAGGAGCACGAAGGCCGCCCCACCGATCACGGCGACGACCACCAGGACGATGCCGCCGATCAGCGGCCAACGCCGCGACGACGGCGGTTCCTCCGGCGACTCGTCGGGCGGTGGAGGCGGGGGTGGCGGTGGCGGTCCGGTCGGGTCCTCGAACTCGATCCACCCGCCGGGAGGCGCCGGTGCCGCGGGCGGCGGGGGAGTCTGGCCGGAGTCGTCGCCGGGGAGGTCGGTCACCGTTGGAGGCTATCGACGGACCCGGGGACGCTTCAGGCCAGCCGGCGGCGGAACCAGAGTTGGGCCAGCGCGAAGTCGAGTACCCCGACGCCGATCACGACGGCGAGGATCCACCCGATCGTGGTGAAGCGGATGGTGGCGAGCGCGACGACGGTCGCCGCGACCCAGACGAGGTCCGCGAGTGAGATCGCCAGCGCCGCCGTCGGCAGCGACGCCTGCGCCCGCCGTGCGACGAGCGCCACGTCGACGGCGATGAGCACCAGACCGGCGCTGACGAGACGGATCCAGCCGACGCTGTCGACCCCGAGCGCAGCCGCGCGCTGGACGATTTCCTCCATGAACTCGTCGGTGATCGCGGGAATGATCGGCGAAACCGAGCAATGCGTCGGCACCCCCGCCGCGCCCAGGTTCCCCAGCGCCTGCAATCGCT
>JAPKDO010000447.1 GCA_028822535.1 Acidimicrobiales bacterium | reverse complement strand
CGACGAGCGCGACGTCGTCCGCATCCGGCGCCACGACCGAGAGCGCGTCGAAGAGCCCCGCGCACCGGTCGTCGAGCACCTCGACCGGCAGCGACTCGACCAACGCCCGGGCCAGCCGTTCGAGCCCGTCGTCGATCGCTTCTCCCCGACGCTCGACGAGACCGTCGGTGTAGAGCAGCAGCACATCGCCGCGGTCGAGGTTGGTGCGGATCGGAGGGACCACGATCCGATCGAGGAACCCCAGCATCGGCCCTCCGTCACCCAGAGCGCCGATCCAGCGCACCGACCCGTCGTCTCCGTCGGAGACCGCTGGAGGCAGGTGGCCGCACCGCCACACCGCGCAGGCGCCGCCGGCCAGGTCGACTTCGGTGTACGCGACCGTCGCCGTCGTCCCGAGCTCGAGCGCGATGCCGTTGAGGACATGCAACGCCTCCTCGGCCGGCGTCGCGGCCTGCACCAAGGCTCGGAACGAATACCGGAGTTGACCCATGTGCGCGGCGGCGGCGAGTCCGTGACCGCAGACGTCGCCGACGGCGAGTCCGAGTCGGCCTCCGAGATCGATCACGTCGAACCAGTCGCCGCCGACCTCGAGGCCGTTCCGGCCAGGGTGGTACTGCGTGCACACCTCGGCGCCGGCGATGTCGACCGGCGCCGTCGGCAGGAGGTGTCCCTGGAGGGTGCGGGCGGCCACGCGTTGTTCCTCGTCGCGCTGGGCGTTGTGGATGGCTGCCGCGGCCGTGGAGCCGATCGATCGGGCGAGGTCGGCGTCCCGAGCCGTGAAATAGCCGGCGTCCTCCCGGGTGAAACACATCGCGCCGAGCGCTGCATCGCGCCCGATCGGGATGAGGATCACCGATCGCGCGTCGGCGATGACGTCGTCGGGCAGCCCGAATCGACCGAGCAGGTCGACGGCCCCCTTCGCGTCGGTCGTCTCGACGATCAGCGGGAGATCGGAGCCCGACGCCGGCCAGTCGAAGGCCCCGAGCGGTGGCGTCGTTGCGCTGTCGACGCCGGTCACGGCGTGGCGCAACGACCCACCGTTGTCGTCGGGGACGGCGTAGACCAGTGCGCCGATCGACGCGCCGAGCACGGACGAAGACGCCTCGACCAGCGCGATTGCAGTGTCCTGGAGATCCTCGCCGGCGATGGCCGCCTTGGCGACCCAGTGGAGGCCCTCGATGCGGGCGCGTCGTTCCTCGGCAGCGAGCTCCTGTTCCTTGCGCTCGGTGACGTCGGAAGCGAGGATCGAGACCATCGTCGATCCGGCGCTCGATTCGGTGGCCGAGACCACCGCGGACACCCATCGTCGATCACCGCCGGCGGACCGGACCCGGTAGTGCACGGTGTTGGGGCCCGGCACCTCGGGCGCATGAACGATGGCCTCGTCCAGACCACGTCGATCCTCGGGCTCCACACGGGCGAACACGTCCGCCTCCCCGCCCGACAGGCCCGAGACGCCATGGAGTGACGCCATCCGTTCGGTCCATTCCGGCGGTCCGTCGGACCGGTCGTGGATCCAGACCCCGACTCGACCGGCGTCGAGCGCTCGAAGCAGGGGATCGGGGGTCACGGTGCTGCAGCGTATGCATGACCAGGGTCGACGACGGGAAGGGACCATCCCCGGCAGTGCCACCCCGCCGGAACCACCCCCACGAGAGGACGACGACGTTCATGAGCAACGACATCAACACCGACGAAGCCAAGGGCCGGGCGAAGGAAGCCGCCGGTTCACTCGCTGGCGACGACGACCTCAAGAACGAGGGCAAGCTCGACCAGGCGGTCGGCGACGTCAAGGAAGCCGTCGACGGCATCGCCGGCAAGATCAAACACGCACTGGGTCGCGACAAGTGACCACCCGGGTCCGTTGACCGGGCCTGCTGGACGGGGCCCGTTGATCCGGAGACCCGTCGATTGACTAGCGTCGGACGTCGGCTGCACCCGTGTGGCCGACGTCTTTCGCGTTCCACCCGTCCCGTTCCACGAGCCCACGAGAAGGCAGATGACTGACGTGACACCCGCACCCGAGGACCGACTCTCGATCAGTGCCGACGACGACGATCCGACGACGTTCGTCCTCGAGGGCGACCTCGATCCGCTCACCGCGCCGATGCTGCAACAGCGCGTCGATGCGGCCATCGACGACGACGCGAACCGAGTCGTGTTCGACGTGCGCGACGTGGGCTTCGCCGACTCGGCCGGCCTTCGGGTGATCGCGGACACCCACCGGCGACTCGATTCCGCTGGTGGCGCGCTCGTGATCCGCGAACCGTCCGCCGCCCTACGCAAACTGCTGACCGTCACCGGCCTCGCCGATCACGTGGTCGTCGAACCGTCCTGATCGTCGAGGACCCTCCGGCAGCGGATGTGCAGGC
>JAPKDO010000446.1 GCA_028822535.1 Acidimicrobiales bacterium | reverse complement strand
GTCACCGACGAGGCCATCGCACAGCACGAATGGCTGGACCCCTTCGGAGCACTCCCGATCGCGATCGGCGTCGGCGCGATCGCCGCTGCGCAGTGTGGCGACCCCGACCGCGCCGAGGCCGTGCTCGCCCGGGCCGACGGTCAGCCCGCCGCCGAGCCGTGGGCGTCGATCTGGTTCGGCCGGGCCCGTGGGGCGATCGCGGCGGCGCGGGGCGACGTGGAGCGCTCGATCGACGAGTACGTCGCCGCGGGCGCGGTCGCGCTCGACACCTCGCACAACGCCTACGCAGTGGTGACCTACCACGACGCGCTGGAACACGGCGCCGCCGAGTTGGTGGCCGGGCCGATCGAGTCCGCGATCGGCCGGACCCGCGACGCGCACCTCCTCGAGCGTCTCGGCGACCATGCCGCCGCCGTTGCCGCCGGGTCGGTTGCGGGGTTGGCCCGTTGCGCGGCGTGGTTCGAGTCCGTCGGGGCCGTTCGGTACGCGGCCATGGCGCATCGGGACCGGTCGACGCTCCTCCTCCGGGAGGGTGATGTGATCGCGGCGACGGTCGCCGACGCTGCGGCGCAGATCGCCGGGTGGGACCTCGGGCCGTTCCGCCCGCCGGCGGCGGCGCCCCTGCCCGACGCGCTGTCGCCGCGAGAGCTCGAGGTCGCCGTGGTCGCCGCCGGCGGAGCGCCGTCGAAGACGATCGGAGAGGAACTGTTCCTGGCCACGCGGACCGTCGACAACCACCTCCGCAACGTGTATGCGAAGCTCGGATTGGCCGGCCGACAGGAGCTCGCGACCGTGCCGGAACTGGTCGAGGGTCGCGACGCCCGGCGGCGACGCCGGTGAACCGCTCCCGGCGTCCGTCGACCTTCTAGGCTCGCCGCCGAATGACGACGCTCGATCATCTCGCGGCTGCGGACCTGGCTCGCTCGGTCACCGCCTTCGGAGACGCCCTCGCGACACACCAGGAGGCGATCAACCGCCTCAACGTCTACCCGGTGCCCGACGGCGACACCGGGACGAACATGACGCTGACGGTCCGATCCGTCGCCGAGGCCGTGGCCGACGCCGGCGATGCTCCCGACATGGCGACGACGTGCAAGGCCATCGCTCACGGTTCGCTCATGGGGGCGCGAGGCAACTCCGGCGTCATCCTGTCGCAGCTGCTCCGCGGGATCACCGAGGTCGTGCGCGAGCACGACCTCGTCGACGGAGTCGTGTTCGCCGCCGCCGTCACCCGCGCGTCGGAACTGTCGTACGAGGCGGTACAGCGTCCCGTCGAAGGCACGATCCTCACCGTCGTGCGGGAGTGCGCCGACGAAGCGCGAGCTGCTGCGGACGCCGGCGCCTCGTTGCTCGAGACCCTCGACCGTACGCGCGAGGCAGGGCAGGTCTCGCTCGACAACACCCCCGAGTTGCTCCAGGTGCTCAAGGACGCGGGCGTGGTCGATGCCGGCGGCGCCGGATTCCTGCTCCTCCTGGACGCGATGCTCAATGTCGTCGACGGCCGCGACGTCCCCGCACCTCCGGAAGCGCCCGAGGGGGCGGCAGACCGCGCCCGAGGCGGCGAACAGACCGCCACCCCCGAGACCGGCAAGCACGTCTCCGAGTTGCGTTACGAGGTCATGTACCTCCTCGAGGCGCCCGACGAGTCGATGGCCGGGTTCCGCGAGGTCTGGGCGGGCATCGGCGATTCGATCGTGGTGGTCGGTGGCGACGGCATCTACAACTGCCACATCCACACCGACGAGATCGGTGCGTCCATCGAGGCCGCGATCGAGATCGGGCGGCCTCGCGAGATCCGGGTGACCGACCTGCTCGACGAGCTGCACGAGATCGAGGAGGAGCGCTGGGTACGAGAGGCCGATGCCGGCCCCGAGCCCGAGGTCGAACCCGTGCCCTGTGGCGTGGTGGCCGTGGCGACGGGTGAAGGCATCCGTCGCATCTTCGCCAACCTGCGCGTCCAGCAGGTCGTCACGGGCGGGCAGTCGATGAACCCGTCGACGGCGCAGCTGCTCGAGGCTGTCGAGGCGGTGCCGGCCCCCGAGGTCGTGATCCTGCCGAACAACAAGAACATCATCGCCGTGGCCGAACAGGTCGACGAACTCACCGACACGACCGTCCGTGTCGTTCCCACCCGCTCGATCACCGAAGGCTTCGCCGGCCTCATCGGATACGACCCGGAAGCCGACGCCGAGACCAACGCCGCCACCATCGGCGACATGGCGAGCGCCGTGGTGCCGGGAGAGATCACGCAGGCCGTGCGTGACTCGACATGCGACGTCGGGCCGATCGCCGAAGGGGACTGGCTCGGCATCGCCCGCGACGGGATCCGGGCCGTGGCGCCCGAACTCCCCGATGCGTGCACCGGCCTCCTCGA
>JAPKDO010000445.1 GCA_028822535.1 Acidimicrobiales bacterium | reverse complement strand
TCGGGTCGTGGGAGGTGTGCCCGTGGTCGATCGCCCACCGGTAGAAGCTGCCGAGGTGCGACAGCATGTCGTAGGTCGATTTCGGGCCGAGCTCGAGACTGTCGAGGAAGCGTTCGACGTCGGCGGGCTCGGCCTCGAGTAGTGGGCTCACGGCGGCGAATCGCTCGAGCCGGCGGCGACGTATGGCGATGGTCGAGTCGGCGAGGTTTCGGCGGCGCATGTAGGTGAGGTGTTCGGCGACGATCTCGGCAGAGTCCACCGCGGTCGTGTCTCCTTCGCAGCCCGTTGAGCGTTCACCGCTAGAGACTTGCATCACTACGTTGCGTGAGCCAAAGGTCACGCTCTGTTCACCCGGCACGTTCGCCCAAATAGGGCGAGGCGTTTTCGGCGAGTTGCTCGAGCTCGAGCTCGAGGCGGGCGTCGCTGACCTGGGCCGATGCGCAGAAGCATCTACTTCTAGGCGGCACGCGTAGGTTCGGCGCCGATGGATCAGCTCGCCGCCCACGCCAACGCAACGCCCGACAAGGCGGCGGTCGTCGACGACCGCCCGGGGCAGACCCCGCGCACGCTGACATTCGCCGAACTCAACTCGTTCGCCAACCGCATCGCGTCCGGCTTGGTCGAGCGCGGTGCTGTGCCCGGCTCCAAGCTGATGTGGTGCGGGAAGAACAGTCTCGAACTCGTCGCCTTCACCCATGCGGCCCGCAAGCTCGGTGCGCTCGCCGTGCCCCTCAACTACCGGTTGAGCGACGAGGAGACGACCTACGTCGTGACCAACTCCGACACCGAACTGGTCTGGGTCGACGCCGAGTTCGCTCCGCTGTTCGACCGCATCCGTGCCGAGATCACCAACGTCCGCGACGTCGTGGTGTTCGGTGGTCAGGCGCTCGACGGGCAGGTCCCGGCCGACGGCTTCCTCGGCGACGACGTCGAGCCACCGGAGCCCGACGTCCCCGCCGGCACGATGATCTACACGTCGGGCACCACCGGCCACCCCAAGGGTGCGGTCAAGACCGGCGGCGCCAGCCTCGAGCAGTCCAAGGGGCTGCTCGACCGGCTCGGTTACGAGCCGGACGACATCCATCTCACCTGCGGCCCGCTCTACCACTCCGGTCCCGGTGGGTTCGCCCGGATCGCCCACACCCTCGGCCACACGCTGGTCGTCCAGCACAAGTTCGACGCTGAGGACTGGCTGCGTCTGCTCGACCGATACCAGGCCACGTCATCGTTCTCGGCGCCGACTCCGATCCGGATGATCTGCGACCTGCCCGTGGAGGTCAAGGCCCGCTACGACACGTCGTCGATGCGGGTCATGGTCGCCAACGCTGCCCCGTGGAGCTTTGCGCTGAAGGAGGCGTACCTCGCCGATTTCCCCGAGGAGTCGCTGTGGGAGATCTACGGGTCGACTGAACTGGGGGTGAACTGCGTACTCGCCCCGGCCGACCAGCGCCGCAAGCCCGGCTCGTGCGGTCAACCGGCTCCCGACGTCGACGTCGCGCTCTTCACGCCCGAGGGCGAGCGCATCACGGAACCGGACGTGCCCGGCGAGTTGTACGTCCGGGCATCGTCGGTGCTCGACACGTACTACAAGGCAGAGGAGAAGTTCGCCGCCGATCACCGCGAAGGTGGATGGCACACCGTCGGCGACATCGCGTACGTCGACGAAGAGGGCTACTACTTCATCTGCGACCGCAAGACCGACATGATCATCTCCGGCGGCGTGAACATCTACCCGGCCGAGATCGAGGATGCGCTCGAGCGCCACCCCGGCATCTTCGAGGCGGCAGTGGTGGGCGTGCCCGACGACAAGTGGGGCGAGTCGGTGCTGGCCTGCATCGTGCGCCGGGACGGGGCGTTGACCACGGACGACGTCGAGGCGCATGCACGCGAGCACCTGGCCGGGTACAAGGTCCCACGACAGGTCGAGTTCGTCGAAGAGATCCCCAAGACCGGTTCCAACAAGATCCTGAAGCGGACCTTGCGCGAGCGATTCGCCCCATCGGACGTGGCATCCTCGAAGCGCTCATGACACCGGTACTCGCCGCCCTCACCTCCATCGCGTCGGTCGCGCAGGACGACGTCGACCTGGGGGACGCACTCCCCGACGACGGCATCACGACCGACCAGTGGATCACCGCCGGGCTCACGCTCGGCGGCTTCATCGTCGCTGCGCTCGTGCTCCGCATGATCATCGAACGGGTCGTTCGTCGGACGGACAGCGAAGGACAGATCGCGTCGTTCGTGGCGCGCATGGTCCGGACCGTCGTCGTGCTCATCGGCATCGTGTACGCCCTCGATGCGCTTGGCGTCAGCATCGGCCCCCTCATCGGCGCGTTGGGCATCACCGGCATCGCCATCGCGTTCGCACTCACGGCGATC
>JAPKDO010000444.1 GCA_028822535.1 Acidimicrobiales bacterium | reverse complement strand
CAGGAAGGAACGGACCTCGTCAGGCGGCAAGCCGGGCATGCCCGCAACGTACCGAGCGCCCGGAGTCGCTACGTCGCGATCTCCGTGTCAGTCCCGACAGGCGGCGATCCCAGCGCCGATGGCGTCGGCCTCGGCGCTGTCCGGTTCGTCGACAACCATCGCCCGGCTCTCGATCGTGACCCAGGACTCGAGCACCACGACCCGGTCCAAGCATGCACGATCGAGCGTCGGCTCTGCGACGGTCAGCGAATCGTTGAATCGGCTCACGATGTCGGACGCACACCCGGCCAGCGCTTCGACAAGCGACTCGGCGGTCGCGACATCCTCGTCGAAGAAGAGACCTGGGCCCTTGTCCATGTCCTCCCGCAGGATCTCTGCGCCTGCATCCATCAGGCGCTCCTCCCCGACGATGTCGACGGCCTTCGGTGCAAGGCACTCGAGTTCGTGAGACGTGAGGGCGTACTCGTCGAAGTAGGACGCAAATCCGACTTCGAGCGCGGATCGGATCCCCTCGATCGACTCGGGCTCGGATTCGGACTCCTCGTACCCGACCGGGGTCGTGCCGTGGGCCGGGCCTCCTGCCTCATCCGCGTCGCTGGCGCCACAGGCTGCAAGCAGAAGGAGTATTGAAAGAAGTCGAACTGATCGAAACATCATGAGACTATGGATAACACCCGAGCGGTCCCCCGGCAAGGTCCGCGGTCGAGTTCCTCGATCGTCGACGAGAGTGGCCGGTCGCGTACCGCAGGTCGGCGGAGCATCGTGCGGGCAGCCGTCATAGACGTGCCAGGCTCTCCAGGTCCTCGCCGAGGGGGACCAGATGGTCGACGGGTTCGGCAAGGAGCGCGACGAGGGGCCGCTTCCGAGCACGAACCGCTTCGACGATGTCCGGCCGATCGATCCCGCCGAGGTACTGGACCACGCTCGGTCATCGGCCTCGTCTGACAGGGAGGACCGATCGATGCGCTGCTCGGTGGTCAAGAAGGGGGCGCGGTACTTCGTCAAGATCGAGCTCGATCCTGATCCGACGACCGGCAAGCGTCGCCAGAAGTGGCACTCGGGGTTCCGGACCAAGAAGGAGGCTGAGCGGGCCCGCATCGACCTGCTGTCGAAGTTCGACCGAGGCGAGTACGTCGAGCCGAGCCAGCAGACCGTCGGCGACTTTCTCGAGGAGTGGCTCGTCGCCATCGAGCCGACGCTCAAGGCGTCGACCTACAACGGGTACCGGTCGAAGATGCGGAACCATGCGATCCCGTACATCGGGTCGCTGCGCCTGACGAAGGTCGACGCCGGCGCACTGAACGGTCTGTACGCGCAGCTGCTGGCGTCGGGTCGGCGGAAGCCGTCACGGACGGGGAAGGGCTACTCGGCTGCCGTGGTCTCGCGGGCGTTGGAGCTGCGGGCCGAGGGGCTGACGCTCCAAGCGACCGCCGACCGTCTCCAGGAGGAGATGGAGGAGGCGGCGCACATCACGAAAGACACGCTGGCGTCATTGCTCCGGCGCCAGCGGGCCGTCGGCCCCGGCGACTCGGCGGCGGGTCTTGATCCGAGCACGGTGAAGGCGGTGCACGTCGTGTTGCACAAGGCGTTCGGCGCCGCGGTCCGGTGGGACCGACTCAACAGGAATCCGGCCGACCGCGCCGACCCGCCTCGGACCCCTCGCAAGCCAGACACGGTGAAGACCTGGTCGGCCGACAAGCTGCGGTCGTTCCTGACCTGGTCACAGTCCTCCGGCGATCGGGAACACGCTTTGTGGGTCCTGCTGGCCACGACGGGGATGCGCCGGGGCGAAGCCGTCGGGCTCCGGTGGCAGGACGTCGACCTCGAGGCCGGAACACTCGCCGTCATCCAGACGATCCAGTCGATGGGCAGCAAGTTGCTCGTCAGCGAGCCGAAGACCGCCGCCGGCCGACGACCCATCGCCACCGACAAGTCGACCGTGGCCGCGCTTCGGGATCACCGAAAGCGGATGCTCGAGGAGCGCATGCTCGTCGGCGCCGACTTCTCCGACGAGGGCCTGGTCTTCTACCGCCCCGACGGTTCAGCGCTCCGACCGGAGACGGTGAGCGCCTCTTTCCTCCGCCGGCAGAAGGAGCTCGAGCTTCCTCGGCTAACGATCAAGGGGCTACGCCACACGTGGGCGACGCTGGCCCTGAAGCAGGGCATCCACCCCAAGGTCGTCCAGGAGCGCCTCGGCCACTCCACCGTCGGCATCACCCTGAACATCTACAGCCACACCAACCCGACGCTCCACGCCGAGGCCGCCGAGCAGATCTCGGATCTGATCTTCGGACCGCACTCACCAAGCCAAGACGTTGCAGAACGCGAGTGAGGGTGTCGGGGGGGGGGGGGGGGGCCCCCCCCCCCCCCCCCCCCCCCCCC
>JAPKDO010000443.1 GCA_028822535.1 Acidimicrobiales bacterium | reverse complement strand
GGACGTGGCTCACACGACCGGCGAGCGTGTCGACCAACTCCGCCTTCCATGGGCTCCACGCCGCAGGACCCGTCGCCTGCGAGTCGGCGACGGTCAGCGCGTGGAGCAGTTCGAGGCGCTGCAGGCTCTCGAGCTGCTCGGCGACTCGCTGGATCACCTCGTCGTCATCGAGGTCGCGACGGGTGGCGACGTCAGGGAGCAACAGATGGTGCTCGACCATGGCGACGAGCGTGGCGACGTCGGCGTCGTCGAAGCCCATACGTCGCCCGATGTCGGCGACGATCTCCATCCCCACGATGGTGTGGTCGCCGGGGAACCCCTTGCCGATGTCGTGCAGCCAGGTGCCGACCAGGAGCAGATCGGGCCGGCCGACGTGGGCCACCAGCGGTGCAGCGTTCGCCGCCGCCTCGCACAGGTGACGGTCCACGGTGAACGTGTGATAGGCGTTCCGCTGGGGCTTCGAGCGGACCTTCTCCCATTCGGGAAGCACCTTCGTGAGCAATCCGTGCTGGTCGAACGAGTCGAGATGTCCGATCGCCGGGCGGCCGCTGCCGAGCACGGCGACCAACGCCTCGCGTGCCTCGTCCGGCCAGGGCACGGGCATCGGGGGAATCGTCTCGAGGCGTTCGAGCGTCGCCCGATGGACGGGAAGGTTCTCCACAGCAGCGACCGCGAGGAGCCGGAGTCCGACGACCGGGTCGGTGAGGTCTGCCCCGTCCGCGAGGTGCACCTCCCCATCGCGCTCGGTGATCGACGGAGCGAGCGTGCGGTCCCGCCGGGCGAAACGTCCGACCGGACGGCGCATCGATGACTCGATCCGACGCCACGTGTCGTCGCTGCGGAACGCGATGACACGCGCTGCCGACGAGATCCGTTGCATCATCACGTCGGCGGATCCGTCGCCGAGCGCATCGGCCACGGCGTCTTGTTCCTGGAGCGCGAGCACGTCTCCCGGGCGCCCGGTACGCCGATGGAGTTCGACCCGCGCAGTGAGGAGCACGTCGTACGCGGCGTCGAGCGACACGTCGTCGCCCTCCCACAGGAGCTCGCGAGCCTCCTCGGCCCAGTGCAGGGACTGGACGTCCCGAAGCCCTCCGCGCCCTTCCTTCAGGTCCGGTTCGAGCAGGAACGCGACCTCGCCGGCACGGGCATGTCGCTCGCGGACCCGTTCGGCCAACTCGGGGAGGAACCGTTTCGACCGCTTGCGCCAGAGCTCGTGCCCTTTCGCAGCGAGCGCAGCGGTCAACCGCTCGTCGCCGGCGAGGTGTCGCGCCTGCAACAACGCGGTCGCCGAGTCGAGGTCCTCGACGGCAAGGGCGAGCGCCTCCTTCGTGGTGCGGACGGCGTGGCCGAGCTTCACACCCCAGTCCCACACGGGGTACCAGACGGCGTCGGCCACGGCTCCGATGTCTCGCTTCCCGTCGTGGAGGAGCAGCACATCGAGGTCGGACTGCAGGCTCAGTTCTCGTCGGCCGTAGCCCCCGAGGGCGACGAGCGCGACCCCATCGGCGGCACCTGCCGACGACCCGACAGCCTCGGTGAACAACGCACGGAGCGCGACATCAGCCCGGTCCGAGTGCGCCTCGCACAGTGCACGCCCGACGAGGGAACTGTCGTCACCGAGCTCGGCCCGGACGTCGTCCATCTACGGTCGACTCTCGCACGGCGTGTCGCGGTGTCTACCCACGCTGCATCGAGCCCAGATCGGCGAAGGAGTAGCCCGACTCGGCGTGTTCCGACTGGTCGAGGCCGGCAGCTTCGTCGGCTTCGTCGACGCGTATGCCCATGATGCCGTCCAGCACCTTGGCGAGCGCCGCCGTCACGATGAACGAGAACGCGAGCACCACCACGATCGAGAAGACCTGCTCGACGAGGAGCTCGGTCCCGCCGCCGAAGAACAGTCCCTCGTGTTCCGGGCCTCCGCCGAGGATGTCGGAGTCGGCGAAGAAACCGATCAACACGCCACCGATGATGCCGCCGACCATGTGTACGCCGACGACGTCGAGACTGTCGTCGTAGCGGAACCGGTACTTCAGCTGGATGGCGAAGTAGCAACAGACCGAGGCGACGGCACCGAAGGCGATGCCGGCCAACCCGCCCACGTAGGCAGCAGCCGGTGTGATCGCGACCAGGCCGGCCACGACGCCCGAGCAGGCGCCGAGCACGGTGAAGTGGCCGTCTCGAACCCGTTCGACGACGAGCCAGGCGATCATGCCGGTGGACGCTGCGAGGAACGTGTTCATGAGGGCCGTGGCGGTGAGTGCCGTGTTCCCGGCCGCGCCGCCGGTGTTGAAACCGAACCACCCGAACCACAGGATGCCCGTCCCGATCAACACGAACGGGAGGTTGTGCGGGGGCATGGCCTCCTTGGGCCAGCCCTTGC
>JAPKDO010000442.1 GCA_028822535.1 Acidimicrobiales bacterium | reverse complement strand
GATGAATGAGTTCGCGTTCCTCGGCGAGCACCACCAGGCGGGCGAGTCCGTCGACCTGATGCAGTTGTCGTTGCGGCTCGCCGGGACGCCGATCGGACCGCTGCACAAGAGCACCGGCTTCCCCGACCTCGAGCTGGCCGAGGTCCTTGGCGGCACAAGCCCACTCGCCGAGGTCATCCCGATTCGTCCAGGCCAGCCTGTGGTCGCCCCTGTCTCCCCGGTCGCCGAGCCGGAGGGGACGATCTTCCAACTGAAGGTGACGCTCCACGACACCAAGCCACCGATCTGGCGACGGGTGCTCGTCGACGGCGCCAGCACGCTCGACCACGTCCACGAAGTCATCCAGGCCGCGTTCGGGTGGTGGAACTACCACCTCCACGACTTCAAGATCGACGGAAGCGAGTACGGCGTGCCCGACCCCGACGAGGACTGGGGACCGCCCGTGAACGACGAATCGGTGGTCCGGCTCGACTCCGTCGCAGGCGAGGGCTCGAAGTTCGACTACACGTACGACTTCGGCGACAACTGGCGCCACAAGGTCCTCGTCGAGAAGGTCACGCCAGCTGACGGCACGGCGACGGTGCCGGCGTGCATCGACGGCCGTCGAGCGTGCCCGCCGGAGGACTGCGGTGGAACCTGGGGCTACAAGGAGCTACTCGAGATCTTGGCTGACCCACGGCACCCGGAACACGCCGACAAGCTCGAATGGATCGGCCGCCCCTACAACCCCGAAGCGTTCGACGCCTCCGAATTCGACGAGAACCTCCGCAACCAGAAGCTGGCAGCCTTCGACGACTGGCCGTAGTCGGCTCTCGCCGAGGAACTCGGACCTTTCGATTTTTTCGATTTGGTCGTAGAGTGAGGCTCTATGACCGATGCGATGGCTCCCGGTGCCGCCAACCGGGATCGTGACGATGACCTCGTCTTTCCGCCGGAGGATCTCGACGATCTTCTCGATCTGGCGCGCTTCGTCGATCAACACACCGAACCCGGGCTACTGCTCGGCCCCGATGGCGAACAGGTCCCACTCCCGGCCGAGGTGTACCGGGTCCTGCGCCAGGTCGTCGAAGTGATGCGGCAAGGAAAGGCGACCCTGGTCGCCCCGCAGGGAATGCTGCTCACGACCCAGGAGGCGGCCGATTTCCTGGGCATCAGCCGTCCGACGCTCGTCAAGCTCCTCGAGGACGGTGCCATCCCGTTCGAGAAGCCGAACCGGCACCGGCGAGTTCGCCTGCAGGACCTGGTCGACTTCCAGGCGCGAACGCGATCCGAGCGCAGGGCCACCCTCGACGAGATGACCGAGGACGCGAGCGATCTCGGCCTCTACGACGATCCTCCGCCCGACTACGCATCGGCGCTGAAGGAAGCGCGGCGCCGGCGAGCCAACGCCGCTGGCTGAACCATGGCGCGGTACACAGCGGTCCTCGACGCGTGCGTCCTCGTACCGATCGCGCTCGCCGACACGCTGCTGCGAGTGGCCGAACGAGGTCTCTACCGACCCCTCTGGTCACAAGGCATCCTCGACGAGACCACCGATGCCATCCTCGAGATCCATCCGGACCTCACGCCGCCCGACGTGGCCCGGAGGATCAACGCCATGAACCGATCCTTCGAGGACGCGTTGGTCGAGGGGTGGGAGGACATGGAGTCGTCACTCACGCTCCCCGATCCTGACGACCGCCACGTCCTCGCTGCGGCGATCCGAGGCCGGGCCGACACGATCGTCACGGCCAACGTGCGCGACTACCCCGAGGACGTCCTCGAGCCGCTCGGAATCGCGGCAATCGACCCAGACGGATTCCTCCTCGACCAACTCGACCTGGCTCCAAGAGTCGTACTCGAAGTCATCCGAGAACAGGCCGCCCACACGCGACGGCCGCCACTCACCCCGACCGACCTCGTCGCCCGGCTCGCACGCTGCGGCGTTCCGTCGTTCGCCGACGACGTCAGCCGGATGATCTGACGACCGCTCTCACGACTGGCCGGACCAGCGTTGCTCGGCTTCGTCGTCGACACGCACGGCGAACACCTGCTCACGCGTCTGGCTGAATCCGGTCCGTACCTGCCAGCCGCGCTGGCGGGCGGCGAGTCGAGCGGCGGCTCGCCACTCGTCCACGGAGTCGAGTTCGGCGACCTCCACAATCAGGTAAGTCGTCGAGACCAGCACCCTGGCGAGATCGACCGCGAGGCGCTCTATGCGACGCTTTCGAAGGTCGGTGACCTTGCCCGCTGCCACGTTCGGCCCCCCTTACACAAAATGTTCGGTAGAAGTCCGGTAGAAGAAGGGGTCTCAGAGGGTTGGAAAACCACCTCTGACCTGCACGTTTACCGTGGGCGAGGGGGGACTTGAACCCCCACGTCCCGAAGGACACAGGCACCTGAAGC
>JAPKDO010000441.1 GCA_028822535.1 Acidimicrobiales bacterium | reverse complement strand
CGGGTACTTGCCGTACATCAGCATGCACATCTTGCGGCCGACCCGGGTGAACTCCATCGACTCGAGGTAGATCTTCCCCGTGAGGGGGTTCATCGCATCCATGATGTCCTTGATGGTGCGATAGCCGTGCACGTCGCTGTTGGGAGCGAGCGTCTTCTCGGCCCGAGGGATCAACTCGGGATTGGTCACCTGGACGATCGAGGTCGAGTAGTCGGGGCCCGCGAGCAGTCCGAGGTGCAGTGGATGGTCGTAGAACATCTCGCCGACCTCTCCCAGGTTTCGCACGACGACGCCGAGGGGCGGCGGTTGGATCCCGAACGCCATCTCGATGCCGAGCGACGCCACGGTCGAGTGCACGCCACCGCACACTCCGCACGCACGCGAACTGATGTCGATGGCATCGCGCGGGTCGCGGCCCTGGAGGATGATCTCGTAGCCACGGAACAACATGGCTTGGCTGTGGGCCTCCACCGCCTTACGGTTCTCCAGGTCCAACACCGTGTGCACGGCGAGCGCGCCGGCGACCCGGGTGACCGGGTCGATGTTCCAGTCACGCAGCTGCGGAGGCGCGGCCACGCCACCTCCCGCTCCGGCCCGGACGTACTCGCGGGGTCGAGCGGTCTCGACGCTGTAGGGGTTGGCGAGACCCTCACGCAGCCGGGCGTTGCCGGCGTCGTCGAACTCGATGGGCAGATTCTTGAAACACATGGGTCATGGCCTCCCGAGGCCGGTGTGGAAATCGTGGGCGTCAGCTGCGAGCGCAGCGGGCACGAGCCGGCTCAATTCCCGGTCTCCTTGGAGTGCTGGTATTTCTCGTAGAACTTGTGCACGATCTTCTCCGCACCACGGGGTCCGCGACGGTTGCGGGAGAACCCGCTCGGCGCATCGTCGTCCCAGCGCGGCGACATGTTCTTGTCGTGCATGCTCACCCGCCGCATGCGACGGATGAACCCGCCCACGGCACGGCTGGTGGTCGAGGAGAGAAGCGATCCTGGTGGGGTCTCGTAGATCGGCGAGAACTTGTCGGGGAATCCGGGCATGGTGCATCCGATGCAGATGCCGCCGATGTTCATGCACCCACCCTCGCCGTCGACGATCCCGCGTTCGGCGATGTTGCACTGCACCACGGGGCCCCAGCAGCCGAGTTCGACCAGACACTCCTTGTCGCCGTACTCCTCGGCGAAGACACCCTCTTCGTAGTAGCCGGCGCGCGGACAATGGCGGTGGACGGTCTCGCCGAAGAGCCACGCGGGACGGCCGAGTTCGTCGAACTCTGGCAGCGGCGCCAGACCCTCGAGGAACAGGAGCACGGCCGCCGCGGTCTCGAGCACGTTGTCGCCGATCGGCGAGCAGCCGGGCACGTTGACGACCGGGACGCCGAACGCGGAGATGAAGTCCTTGCCGAGATGGTCCATGACCCCCATGGCGTTGGTGGGGTTGCCCTTGGCTGCCGGGATACCACCCCAGGTCGCGCAGGTCCCGACGGCGACGACGGCGGCAGCTCCGGGTGCGAGCCGATCGAGCCACTCGAGGCTGGTGATCTGACGTCCTGTTTCGGGGTCTTCGCCGAGACCCATCCAGTACCCGTCGCCCGAGATGGACTCGTCCATGACCGAGCCTTCCCAGCACACGATGTACGGAGCGTCGAGTTCGCCGGCTTCGGCCATGAACAGGTTGTGGACCCATTCGGGTCCGGACTCGACCGACACGACGGTGTGGATCAACTCGATCCGCGGCAGACCGGGGATGATTCCCTGAAGCAAGTGCTCGAGGCGGGGATGGGTCGCACCGGTGACCGCCACGGTGCACCCGTCGCACGACGCGCCGACCATCCAGATCAGGTACACCTTGTCGAGCGGCGCGAGGTCGAGGGTGTCGGGACTCGCTTCCGCCTCCGGGCTGCGGATCCCGATCGGAGCGAGTGGGTCGGAGGGGTCGCGCAGCGGAGTCTTGGTCGGGATGTCCTCGCGATCGGGCGCGATGGGCGATCCGGTCTCGGTCTCCGGTTCGGTGATCGTCGCCGAGGTTTCGCCGGCGATCTCACGCGGTGTCTGCGTACGGACACGGATGCTCATGACCGCAGTCCCCCTTCGGTCGTGTCGACGTTGCGTCTGATTCCAGACCCTACCCCCTCGGTAGATGCTGCGGACATCTACCCCTCTTCTCCCGCTATGGTGCAGACATACGCGAGGTGCGCGCCGTCGCATTCGCTGCAACGACCGCGAGGATCGGGGGACACCATGACGGCTCCATGGGTGATCGGACTGACCATCGGGCTTGTGCTCGTCGCGGTGGTCGTCGTGCTGTTGGTGTTGATGATCATCGGAGCGTCGCGTGCGGCGGAGAAGGCCGAGGCGATCCTCGCCGCGCTGCAGGACGCCCGCGACAACACCGAG
>JAPKDO010000440.1 GCA_028822535.1 Acidimicrobiales bacterium | reverse complement strand
CGACGCTCCTCGCCGCCCTCGATCAAGCCGCCGACGACCATGGTGTCGACGTCGTCGTCAAGATCCATCCGTACGACCGACTCAACGACGCTGCGTCGGTCGACTTCCCGTATCCCAACCTCCGGCTCCTCATGCCCGCGAGGTGGCGAGACCTGGAACTCGACATCTACGACGTGCTGGCCCAGGCGGCTGGTCTCGTGACCGACGTCTCGTCGACGCTGATCGATTTCCTCTACACCCGTCGCCCGATCGGGATGTTGGGCTTCGACCCGGACACCTACAGCCGTGAGACGACGTTCGATCTCCGACTACTGCTCACGTGCGAAGCGATCGAGCGACTGGACGCGCAGAGCGAGGTCCGTGCATTCGTGCAGCGGGTCGCCGAACGCGTCACGGTGGACGCGATCGATGACGGGACCCGTTTCTTCATCGAGGACATGGAGATCAACTCCGCTGAAGGCGTCGCCCGGGCGGTCGGGCTCTGATGCCCCAACCCACCGTCGTCGGCCCCCGGACCGTCGAGGTCCCGAGCGTGTTGCGCATCGCCTCCGGAGCGATCGACACGCTCGCCGACCTGTTGTCTTCGCACTTCGATGTGTCGGAGGTGGTCATCGTCACCGGAGCATCGGCCTCATGGCAGATCGCATCGACGTTGCAGCACGAACTCCGATCGGACGGTCACGACGTGCGCGAGTTCCGGGACCCTCGAGGCGACACGTCCAGCGTCACCGACCTGGTCGAGATCCTGGATCAGCGACCGGCATCACTCCTCGTGGCCTTCGGCGGTGGGCGTCCGACCGACGTCGCCAAGTTGGCGGCGAGTCGCACCAAGATCGACCTCGTCGTGGTGCCGACGATCCTGTCCCACGACGGGATCTGTTCTCCCGTGGCATCGGTCGTGACCGGGGACAACCGTCGGCGGAGCCTGCCGGCGGCGACCCCGACCGGGATCGTCATCGACACTGCATTGCTCGCGTCCGCCCCGGAGCGTTACCTGCGAGCCGGCGTGGGCGATCTGTTGTCGAACATCACCGCCGTCGCCGACTGGCGCCTGGCCAGCGATGGTGGCGCGGAACCGATCGACGAGATCGCAGCCTCGATGGCTCTCGCTGCGGCACAGTCGGTGCTCGAGGTCGACTGGCCACCGTCCGAGCACTCGATCGGCACCATCGCCCGAGGCCTCGTGATGAGCGGACTCGCCATGGAGATCGCCGGGAGCAGTCGGCCGTGCTCGGGCGCTGAGCATCTCATCAGCCACGCGCTCGACGAACTGCACCCGGGTGCATCGACGCTGCATGGTGAGCAGGTGGCACTCGGCACCCTGATCTCGTCGTACGCGCAGGACCACCCGGAACGACAACCGATCGTCGACCTGTTCGAGCGAATCGGTTTCCCGGCGACCGCACGCGGGTGGGGCTGGACCGAGGAAGACCTCGTCCGGGCAGTGGAGCACGCTCCGGACACGCGTCCCGATCGACGGACGATCCTCGACATCGACGCGTCGAGGTCGGCGCGAGCCCTGGTCGCGGCGGTGTCGCAGTGACCACAGCGCTCGTCCTCGCCGCCGGACTCGGCACCCGCCTGCGGGGGGTCACCAGCGGTCCGAAGTGGTTGGTCCCGGTCGGCGACTCGTCACCGATGCAGGAACAGGTCCGGGCGCTCGACACCTCGGAGCGGATCGACCAGGTCGTCGTCGTGGCGAGCGGTGACACCACCGCGTTGCGGCGCGGGCTCGCGTCCATCGCGCCCTCGGTCCCCGTGGAGGTGATCCTCAACCCGGATGCCGATCGTTGGAACAACTGGTCGTCCGCCCTGATCGGGATCGAACACATCGGTGAAGAGAGCATCGTGCTGTTCAACTCCGACCTGTTCGCAGCACGCGGGTGGTTCGTCGACGGCATCGAACGCATCGTCGGGGTCGGCACCCCGGCCCTGTTGATCGACGACGAGCGTCCGCTCACCGACGAGGCCATGAAGGTCGCCGGGACAACGAATCTGACGGCCATCGGCAAGACCGGTATCGACGCTCCGGTCGGCGAGTACGTGGGCATGGCGTGGTGGCCAGCGGGGACCAGCCATCGGTTCGCGACGCTCCTGCGGTCCTACCGTGACGATCCCGACGCTGCGCAGAACTGGTACGAGCACGGGATCCAGGAGGACATGCGATCGGGCACCTCGTATGCGCGTGTGCCCACTCCGTCGATGGATTGGGTCGAGATCGACGACGAGCACGATCACCAGCTGGCGCAGGAACTCGCACGTGCGGTTCAGAGCAGAAGCGCTCGGTACCGCACGGACTGAACCACGAAGCCGACGGATTCGACTGCGAGCCCCACCAGCTCGAGCGGAGCACGCGCCGCCCGCACCGGCGTCGGCCTTCCTTCCTTGCGAGTTCGAC
>JAPKDO010000439.1 GCA_028822535.1 Acidimicrobiales bacterium | reverse complement strand
TCGTTGGTGTGGGCCTTTGGCTTGCTGGTGGCTTTGGGCCTGCAACTCACCTCCTGACTAAAGGAGTAGATGAGTGGAAACCCAAGGCCTCGTGCGGTTGCTTCGCCTTGAACTGGAGTGCAGGCACTACGCCGCTAGCACTGTGCGTGAGTACACCCGACTGGCTGGCTTGTTTTTCGACGAACACCCAGACGGCGTTGATGCGTTGACCCGAGTTCTGTCCGAGAACCGCGAAAAGAATTGACCACTTGGTCCGCAGCCACAGACACAGAGAAAGGACACCAACACAACAACACGGAGACGAACTAATGGCAGACAAGATTACAAAAGCAGAAGGCAGCCGCACACTATGGTCGTTTCACAATCGATACCAGATACGACTGAGGGGCACGAGGGCGCGCTATGAGCGAGAACACCGATCTCCACTATTTGACTGCGACCGAGGCGCTTGCGCTATTCAAGGCCCGCGAGCTCTCGCCGGTTGAATTGACGGACGCCGTTCTCGACCGAATCGAAGAGACCGAGCCGAAGGTGAACGCCTTCTCGGCGCTCTACCCCGACGAAGCGCGGCGCAGCGCACGCGAGGCCGAAGCGCGCTACATGGGGAAGGGTCCAGCCCCCAGGCCGCTCGAAGGCATCACCGTTGCGATCAAGGAGCTAACTCCGCTGAAGGGCCAGCAGCATACGCAGGGGTCGCTGGCGTTCAAGGACGTCATCGCCAAGGAGAGCGCGCCTGCTGCCCAACGGATTCAACGGGCCGGCGCCATCATTCACGGACGAACCAACAGCCCAGAGTTCGGTTGCGCGACCTTCACCCATTCGCGACTATTCGGATTGACTCGCAACCCGTGGAATCTCGACTATTCACCGGCGGGATCCTCTGGTGGCTCAGCAGTCGCACTCGCATTGGGCAGCACGGCGCTTGCTCAAGGCAGCGATTCGGCCGGATCGCTGCGTTTGCCGGCGTCGGCCTGCGGTGTGGTTGGTTTTAAGCCGCCATACGGCCGTGTTCCTGGCCTGCCGCCTTATGGTCTCGAGACCGCGAACAGCGACGGTCCCATGGCGCGGACCGTCGACGACTGTGCGCTGCTCGAGAACATCCTCGCCGGGCCGCACCTCGTCGATCCGAATTCGGTGCGCCCGAAGCTCACGATTCCGCAGAGTCAAAACGGAATCGAAGGTGTTCGTATTGCCCACCTCACCGGAATCGAGGGTCTCGATATTGATCCCGACGTGGTGGCGAATACGCGCGCCACCGTAGACGCCCTTACCGAGTTGGGCGCGATCGTTGAAGAGGTCGATCTGGGGTGGAGCTTCGAGACGAGTGCCGAAGCGGTCGGTCTGCACTTTTCGGCCACTTACTGGCCACGTGTGCAGCGTGTTCTCGCAGACAGCCGGGAACTGTTGACCAGCTACATCGTGGCGTTTGCCGACGCAAACGCTGCGGGGGAGACCCCGAAGGACTTTCAGCTTCGTTCGCACGAAATCACCGCCGAGCTCTGGCGACCGCTCGCCAAGGTGTTTCGACGAAACCGGGCACTCCTCTTCCCGACGCTCGCCCAGCCCGCGCCAATGGCGGGCGAGGAATATCTCGAGCGGGGGCCGATCATCAACGGCAAGGAACAAGCCGATCGCTGGATTATTGGCACTACCGTCCCGTTCAACCTGCTGAGTCGTGTGCCGGTGATGTCGGTGCCGACAGGTCTTGCCCGCACGGGCGTACCGACCGGGTTGCAGATCGTGGGACGTCCGTACGACGACCGTGAGGTCTTCCGAATCGCTCGGGCATTCGAGCGTCACCGCCCGTGGCTGCACGAAGCGCAATCGAGGCCGACCCTGAGCTGAACTCTCTCGATGACAGTCAGCGACTCGAGACTCAGCGAGACCGGTTACCACGCACCAAGCATCTAGATCAGGTTCAGCACTTTTGATATAGCGTCGCGTGACTTGCACTAGATCGACGCATGCCACGATGGGATCAAGAAATGCGTCAGCGTCCGAAGGCGAAAGTCGATTGCCGGACTCCAACTGGTGGTGGACTCTTTCAACCAACGCTTCTGCACCGGACACCCCCCGGGCTTCAACGAAGCGCTGAAGGATGCAGCGGCCCTGCCCGGCTGTAGCAATTAGATCATTGGTGTCAACGAAACCGGAAAGTTACTCTTGGATCCAGTTGAGTTCCTCTGCGGTGAACGGAGCCTTAGTCGTTGTTGTAGCAGGTCCGGTGGGATCAGCCGTCGTAGTTGTCGTAGTTCCGTAGGGGCGAACACACAACTGGTTGAGGCCGTTACTCAGTGCTTCTCCGCGCGAACCCAATGGGCACTCCGTGCCAGCAATCCCCCGGTACACGATCTCACCGGTTCCTTTTTCACACGGAACGATTTCCACCCCTTCACGGA
>JAPKDO010000098.1 GCA_028822535.1 Acidimicrobiales bacterium | reverse complement strand
CTTCCCGACCACGGAAGTTAAGCCCGTTTGCGCCGATGGTACTTGGGGGGAGACCCCCTGGGAGAGTAGGTCGCCGCCGGTTTCTCACGGAGAGCCCTCGCAACTGCGAGGGCTCTTCGTCGTTTTGGGGTGGTCGCCGGTACGCTCGCAGGATGCCTGGACGCTCCGGAAACAGTGGAAATCCCGGTGGGAGGAGTCACGGCGGCAGAGGCGGTGACGGCCGGCGGGACGACAAGGGTCGCGACAGCCGCTCCTGGGAGCGAGATGAGCGCGGTCGGCCACCGATCAAGGGCAAGCGTCGCACGTTCGACATCGATTCGGACCCCAACGACCGTGAGCGCAGTCGGTCCGCCGACGGCGACGGGTCCGATGGCAGCGCCGAGCGTTGGGTGGACGAGGGCCCGGTCCGTAAGGCAGCCGATGACGCCGTCCGTCGTGGTGGCTCCGGATCAGGCAGCGGCGGTCGCTCGAGTGCACGTCGCCCCACGAAGGGTGGCGGCGGCGGGAGGAATGCCAAGCGCAAGCGGGAGCGGACGGCGAAGCGTGTCGAAGGGGCGCTCGAGCTCGATCAGGAACGACTGGTCCGCACGTTGGGGCAGAACAAGGCGAAGCGCGTGCTGGCCGACCTGTCATCGGCCACCGAGGCCTTCGCCGACGAACGGCTCGACGATGCTCGAAAGCTGTTGAAGCCGCTCGCCGAGTTGGTGCCGGACGAGCCGGCGATCCGCGAGCTGAACGGCCTGACGCTGTACCGCCTCGGGCGCTGGCGTCTGGCGGTGACCGAGCTGACCGAGTTCGCCCGCCGGACGAGTTCGACCGACCAGCACCCCGTGCTGGCGGACTGTCATCGTGCGCTCGGCCAGCATCCGACCGTGGCGCGGCTGTGGGAGGAACTGGGTGAAGCGTCGCCCGACGCCTCGACCGTGGCGGAGGGGCGGATCGTCTATGCCGGGTCGCTCGCCGATCAAGGCAAGGTCGCCGAGGCCATCAAGGTGCTCGAGGGAGGCGCCCTCGGTTCCAAGACGCTCAAGGGTCACCACCTGCGCATGCGCTACGCGCTCGGCGACCTCTATGACCGGGCCGGCGAGACCCAGGCGGCGCGGCGGCAGTTCGAAGCCGTCGCAGCCTCGGACCCCGAGTTCTTCGATGTGCGGGACCGGTTGCGCCAGCTCTGAGTTCTTGTCAGCGGCGGCACGTACGGTCGGAAGCGACTTCCCCCGTCAGGTTCGCGGTGTGTGCACCGCGCCCGCCCGGAGGTAGCCCAATGTCCACCGATTCGACCCTCGATGCAGCGTCGAGCGTCCCCACGAGCGCCGAGTCCAGTGCGGAAGGTCCGGACCGTGGTGCCGACGACCTCGATCTCGCCGTCGTCACGGGCACGCTCAGCAGCGATCCCACGACGACGGAGTTGGCCTCCGGTTCGATCCTGCACCGCTACGAGGTGACCGCGCGCCAATCGACGTCGACCGACACGGTGCCCGTCGTCTGGTTCGACCCCTCGCGGCCACCCGCACTGGTGGCGGGCGATGCCGTGGTCGTGGTGGGTCGAGTGCGTCGTCGCTTCTTTCGCGCCGGCGGTGCGACCCGGTCGTCGACGGAGGTCGTTGCGTCGTCGGTCTCCCGGCGGGCCTCGACCAGGCGCGCGGTCATCTCGCTCGAAGCCGCGGCGGTCCAGCTTTCGGGGTGACCGCGCTCGGGCGCCGGCCGCACATGGACGGGCGGCGCCCCGGTCCGCCAAGATGACCGCTCACCAACGAGACGAACCGCAGATCCATTGGAGTCCGGACAGATGCACAGCGAGCAGTTCGACAAGGTCAGCCAGGGCCAGGGATTCATCGCCGCCCTCGATCAGAGCGGCGGAAGCACCCCGAAGGCGTTGGCGGCCTACGGCGTCGAGGCCGACGCCTACTCGAACGACGACGAGATGTTCGACCGGATCCATGAGATGCGCAGTCGCATCATGACCAGCGATGCCTTCACCGGCGAGCGCGTGCTCGGCGCCATCCTCTTCGAGAAGACCATGGACCGCGAGGTCGAAGGCAAGGGCAGCGCGCAGTATCTCTGGGACGTCAAGAACATCGTTCCGTTCCTCAAGGTCGACAAGGGGCTCGCGGACGAGGTCGACGGCGCCCAGGTGATGAAGCCGATGCCCGACCTCGACGCGCTGCTCGACCGTGCCGTCGACAAGGGTGTCTTCGGCACCAAGATGCGCTCGGTCGTCAAGGTCGCCGATCAGGCCGGCGTCGATGCCGTGCTCGACCAGCAGTTCGCCGTGGGCGCTCAGATCGCGGCCAAGGGCCTGGTGCCGATTCTCGAGCCCGAGGTCGACATCAACAGCCCGTCCAAGGCCGAGGCCGAGCAGATGCTCCACGACGGGATCATCGCCCGCCTCGAATCGGCCGGCGACGACAAGCTCATGTTCAAGGTGACGCTGCCCGAGACCGACGGCCTGTACGCCGACGTGGCCGCCCACCCCAACGTCGTGGGTGTCGTCGCCTTGAGCGGTGGCTACTCGAGGGACGAGGCCAACGCCCGTCTGGCACGGAACACCGGCGTGATCGCCAGTTTCTCGCGTGCGCTGACCCAAGACCTCAGTGCCCACCAGAGCGACGACGAGTTCGAGGCGAGCCTCGACGAGGCCATCGAGTCGATCTACCGCGCGTCCATCACCTGACCTCGGACGGGCCCGTTCCTCCGGTCTCCCCACGGTAGATCCGGCGGATCACGTCTTCGAGGTCCGGGGGTTCCAGCGACAGGTCCCGGACCTCGACCGCGCGCAGCACTCGCGCCACCATCTCCGGGGCCGCGACGTCGCGGCTCGAGAAGGTCAGCCAGCGCCGATGACCCTCGCTGCGTTCGACGGTCGCGCCCGGGACCGCGAGCGGTTGATCGCGGACGAGGTCGACGACGAGGCGTCGCTCGTCGGTGAACCGCCCGCGCACCTCGTCGACCGTGCCGTCGGAGATGATCCGGCCGTGATCGATGATGAGCAGGCGCCGGCAGAGCCGCACGATGTCGTCGGTGTCGTGGGTGGTCAACACGATGGTCGTCCCTTCCTCCCGGTTCCGGGCGGCGAGGAAGTCGCGGACCGCGGCCTTCGCCTCCACGTCGAGGCCGATGGTCGGTTCGTCGAGGAACAGGACCTCGGGACGGGGGAGGACCGCTGCGGCCAGCTCGGCACGCATCCGCTGTCCGAGCGACAGCGCCCGGACGGGCCGTTCCAGGAACGGGGCGAGGCCGAGCGTGTCGACCAGCGTCGTGACGTCTCGGCGATGGTCCGCCGGCGATGTGCGGTACAGGCGATGGACGAGATCGAACGAGTCGGACACGGGCAGGTCCCACCACAGTTGCGTCCGCTGGCCGAAGACGACGCCGGTCCGCTGGTTGAGGCGACGCCGGTCCTTCCACGGCACGAGGCCGCAAACCGTGGCCGTCCCCGAGGTGGGGACGAGCACGCCGGTGAGCATCTTGACGGTCGTCGACTTCCCGGCACCGTTCGGCCCTGCGTAGCCGACGAAGTCGCCGGCTTCGATCGCGAAGCTGATGTCGTGAACGGCCTCGAGGGCCGCGGAGCGCTTCCCGAACGACTTGGTGAGATGCTCGACGCGGATCATGAGCCGGCCCCGGTGTACCGGCTCAGGCCCGCTCGCCACGCGCCGGCGGCGACGACGCAGAAGGTCAGGACGAGTACGGGCACGAAGGCGAGTAGGTCGCGGCCCGCACCCCCGGGACCGTCACGACCCAGGATCCACAACACCGGCACGTACACGCTGACACCGACGGGAACGGCCCACACGAACACGGCGCGGAGCGCGCCGGCGTAGATCTGCAGGGGCCACCCGGCCATCGTGGCTCCGCCGTACGTGAAGGCGTTGAGCACCTCCGTACCCTCGATCGTGTACATCGTGATCGCCGCTCCGATGGTGAGGATGGCGACGACGGTGAGGGCCATCGAGACGGTCGCGAGGACCAGGAGCGCCACCGCCGCCGGGGTGACGGCGGCGCCGCTCGTGACGAGGGCGACGAGTGCGATGATCGCCCCGGCCACGAACCGTCCGACGTAGCGGATCTGGATGTCGGTGGCCACGACCCAGACGAGGGGCGACATGGGGCGGGTGAGTACCTGGTCGAACCGCCCGTCGCGTAGCAACTGCGAGAACGTCGGGGGTTCGAGCGGGTCAGCGACGAGCATCCCGAGGCCGAGTCCTGCGTCGGCGACACCGAAGAGCAGGAGGACCTCGGCGGTGGTCCAGCCCCCGATGCCCTCGAAGCGATGCAGGAGGATGATCGCACCGATCGCCTCGGTGACGACCAGGAGCGCGGCGCCGCCCGTACGCAGCAGGTTGAGGCGCCAATCCGCGGAGAACCCACGGAGGGTCGCCCGGACCAGCTCGGGGCCGATGCCGATCGAGGAGCGGATCGCGTCAACCACCGAAGACCACCATGCGACGGGTGGCGCGGTCGAGCACGTACTGGCACACGAGGACCAGCACGCCGATCCACAGGACCTGGAGTGCGAGCGCGACCGCCACGTCGCGTCCACCGGCGACGGCCACAGGGGAGCGCAGGAGCGCGGACAGCGGTCCGATGGTGGCGGCGGTGCGCATCGGCTCGGGGAAGAACTCGACCGGGATCACGAACCCCGACAGCAGGTAGAGAGGTCCGAAGACGAGCGAGAACATCCCGCGGAAGTCCGGCGTCCAGAAACCGATCGAGCCGATGAGGAACCGCACACAGCAGGCGGCGAAGCCCGCCAACGCGAGGCTGAGCGTCAAGAGGACGATCCCGACCGGATCCGTGGGGAGGCGGAGATCGAAGACGACGGCGGCGAACGCGAGGGGGACCGGCGCGCGCAGGACCAGTAGGGATGCGGTGCGTCCGGCGTCGTAGGCGAGGTGTCGCCCGAGCAGGGAACCCGGTCGGATCAGTTCGGCCGTCCACTCGCCGGAACGGATCCGGGTGGGGAGTTCGTGGATCCACGGGGACCACAACAGTGCGAAGATCGCCTGGAGGATCCAGACGTAGGTCACGGCGTCCGCGACATCGAGCCCGGAGACCTCGCCGCGCCCCCGGTAGACGGCCAGGAAGACCGCGGTGCGGACGAGACCGAAGAAGGTGTTCGTCAACAGACCGGACACGAGCGCGAAGCGGTACGAGGTCTGGTGCCGGAACCCGGCAGCGAACAACCCCCACGTCGCATCCACGACCGAGCGACGATAGTGATCCGGTGCCGTGGCGGGCGCAGCTAGGTTGGCCGAGGAAGACAAAGTTCCGTCTCACAGGGGGAAACCGTGAGCGACACCGTCCAGGACCAGCCCGCCGCAGCCCAGCCGGCCGAGTCGATCGATCGGGTGATCATCCGATTCGCCGGCGACTCCGGCGACGGCATGCAGTTGACGGGGGACCGTTTCACGAGCGCCTCCGCGCTGTTCGGGAACGACCTCGCCACGCTCCCGGACTTCCCGGCGGAGATTCGCGCACCGGCGGGGACGATCGCCGGGGTCTCGGCCTTCCAGGTGCACATCTCCGATCACGACATCACGACGCCGGGCGATGCCCCGAACGTGCTCGTGGCGATGAACCCGGCGGCGTTGCACAGCGACCTCTACCGACTCGAGAAGGGTGGGTCGTTGATCGTGAACACCGACGCGTTCTCCGACCGGAACCTGGCCAAGGCGGGCTACGACGCCGATCCGCTCCACGACGGCACGCTCGACGGTTACAAGGTCTATGAGATCCCGATGACCGAGCTGACCAAGAAGTCGGTCGAACACCTGGGCGTGAAGCCTCGCGACGCCGAGCGCTCCAAGAACTTCTTCGCGCTCGGTCTCGTGTCGTGGATGTACACCCGCCCGGTCGAACCCACGCTGGAGTGGATCAAGACCAAGTTCGCCAAGAGCCCCCAGGTCATCGACGCCAACACGGCTGCCTTCAAGGCGGGCCACGCGTTCGGTGAGACCGCGGAACTCTTCGACCATCCCTACGAGATCGAGCCAGCCGATCACGAACCCGGCACCTACACCAACATCACCGGCAACGTGGCGTTGGCCTGGGGCCTGGTCGCCGCAGGGCAGTTGTCGGGCATGCCGTTGTTCCTCGGGAGCTACCCGATCACCCCGGCCTCCGACATCCTCCACGAACTGTCGAAGCACAAGAACTTCGGCGTGCGGACCATGCAGGCCGAAGACGAGATCGCCGGCGTCGGCGCGGCGCTCGGTGCGGCGTTCGGCGGGCATCTCGCGATCACGACGACATCGGGTCCCGGTGTCGCGTTGAAGGGCGAGACCATCGGTCTCGCTGTCAGTCTCGAACTCCCGTTGGTGGTGGTGGACATCCAACGGGGCGGTCCGTCGACGGGGCTCCCGACCAAGACCGAGGCATCCGATCTCCTCATGGCGCTGTACGGGCGCCATGGCGAGTCGCCGATGCCGATCGTCGCGGCGTCGACGCCGGCGGGGTGTTTCGCCGACGCCATCGAGGCGTGCCGGATCGCGTTGAAGTACCGCACGCCGGTGTTCCTGCTGTCCGACGGGTACCTGGCCAACGGCGCCGAGCCGTGGAAGTTGCCGGACGTCGAATCGTTGCCCGACATCTCGACCGAGTTCGCCACGGAGCCGAACGGCGAGAATCCGGGGGGCGATGCGGTGCACCACCCCTACGTGCGCGACCCGGACACGATGGCTCGTGCGTGGGCGCTGCCCGGGACACCAGGGCTGGAGCACCGCGTCGGTGGCCTCGAGAAGGCGGACGGGTCGGGCAACGTGAGCTACAGCCCCGAGAACCACGAGAAGATGACGCACCTGCGCCAGGCGAAGATCGACGCCATCGCCCGTGACATCCCCGACGCGGTGGTCGAGGGAGACACGGACGCCGACCTCGTGGTCGTCGGATGGGGATCGACGTGGGGCGCGATCTCGGGAGGGATCGATCGGGTGCGCGCCCGTGGTCGCAAGGTGGCACGGATCCACCTCCGGCATCTCAATCCGCTCCCGCCGAATCTCGGGGACCTGCTCGCGGGGTTCGACCGGTTCCTCGTCCCGGAGATGAACCTCGGGCAGCTCTCCAAGGTGCTGCGGGCCGAGTTCCTCGTCGACGCCAGGTCGGCGACCAAGGTGAAGGGGCTGCCGTTCACCGCCAGCGAGATCGAAGTCGCCATCCTCGACCACATGGAGGACGTCCGATGAGCACCACGGCTCCCGTTCCCGAGACGACACGCAAGGACTGGATGTCGGACCAGGAGGTCCGATGGTGTCCCGGATGTGGCGACTACTCGATCCTGGCGGCGATCCAACTGGCGCTCCCCGACATGGGGTTGCGTCGGGAGGAGGTCGCGTTCGTGTCGGGCATCGGATGCGCTGCCCGGTTCCCGTACTACATGAACACCTACGGGATGCACTCGATCCACGGTCGGGCACCGGCGATCGCGACCGGCCTGGCCATGGCCCGTCCCGATCTGCACGTGTTCGTGGTGTCGGGCGACGGCGACGCGCTCTCGATCGGAGGCAACCACCTGATCCATGCGCTCCGCCGCAACGTCAACATCACGATCCTGCTGTTCAACAACCAGATCTACGGCCTCACGAAGGGGCAGTACTCGCCGACCTCCGAGGTCGGCAAGGTCACGAAGTCGACGCCGTTCGGATCGATCGACCGACCGTTCAACCCCGTGTCGGTGGCGCTCGGGGCCGAGGCGACGTTCGTGGCCCGTACCCACGACATGGATCGCAAGCACATGATCGAGATGTTCAAGCGTGCCCACGCCCACAAGGGAGCTTCGATCATCGAGATCTACCAGAACTGCAACGTCTTCAACGACGGGGCCTTTGGCCAGATCACCGCGAAGGACTCGCGCGACGCGATGCTCGTTCCCCTGCACCACGGCGAGCCGATCCGCTTCGGGAACGAGAACGAGCGCGGCGTGGTCCTCGACCGGGGCGGCCTGCGACTCGCCGACGTCGCCGACGTGGGCGAGGACGCGCTCCTCGTGCACGACGAGACGCGCGACGACCCGTCGATCGCGTTCATGTTGTCCCGGTTGGCTCACGGTCCGTACGAGCCGACGCCGGTCGGGGTGTTCCGGGCGGTGGAGCGACCCGAGTACGGCGAAGGCGTCAACCAACAACTCGCCGCAGCTCAGGACGACAAGGGTCCGGGCGATCTCCACACCTTGCTGCGGTCCGGCGCCACCTGGGACGTCGGCTGACCCGTGGATCTCCGCATCTTCACGGAGCCCCAGCAGGGCGCCAGCTACGGCACGCTCCTGGCTGCCGCACAGGCCACCGAAGCCTCCGGCTTCTCCGCCTTCTTCCGGTCCGACCACTACCTCAAGATGGGGGATGTCTCCGGCCAGCCCGGCCCGACCGATGCTTGGGTGACCCTCGGCGCGTTGTCGCGCGAGACCGAGCGGATCCGGTTGGGCACCCTCGTCACGGCGGCCACGTTCCGGCTGCCCGGCCCGCTGGCGATCGCCATCGCACAGATCGACGAGATGTCGGGCGGCCGGATCGACGTCGGCATCGGGACCGGCTGGTACGACGACGAACACGTCGCCTACGGCATCCCGTTCCCTCCACTCGGTACGCGTTTCGAGCTCCTGGCGGAGCAGCTCGAGGTGCTGACCGGGCTGTGGTCGACACCGGACGGCGAGACGTTCTCCTTCGATGGCGCGCACTACACCGTCGTCGACTCTCCTGCACTCCCCAAACCCGTGCAGCCCGGCGGTCCACCGGTGATCATCGGCGGCGGCGGACAGGTGAAGACGCCACGCCTCGCCGCCCGCTTCGCGTCAGAGTTCAACCTGCCGTTCTCGCCGAAGGACTTCTTCACCCATCAGGTCGGCGTCGTGCAGGACGCCTGCCGGGACATCGGTCGTGACCCGGACGATCTCGTCTACTCGGCAGCGCTCGTCGCATGCGTGGGGGCCGACGATGCCGAGATCTCGCGACGAGCGGCGTCGATCGGACGCGAGGTCGACGAGCTACGCGAGAACGGGGTGTGTGGCACCCCGGCCGAGGCTGTCACCCGACTCGAGGAGTGGCGCGACGCCGGGGCCGAGCGTGTCTACCTCCAGATCCTCGACCTGGACGACCTCGACCACATCGCGCTCATCGGCACCGAGGTCCTTCCTCAGCTCTCGTGACGGGGTCAGTCGAGCGGACGGAAGACGATGCCCGTGGCGGGCTTCGGGGCGAAGAACGTGGTCTTCGGAGGCATGCGCTCGCCGCCATGAGCGATGGCCTGGATCTGCGGGACCGTCGCCGGACGCATCAGCACCGCCGCTTGGGCGTCGCCGCTGGCGACCGCCTCGACCACGTTGGCGACGCCATGTTGGTAGCGGACCTCGTGATCCGGTAGCCCGTCGAGGGCTTCGACCAGGCGCACCGTGTCCAGCTCGATGTCCGGATCGAACGCTCCGTCCTTCGGCGTGCACACGAAGGTGCCCTCGGGCGTCACCAGACCAAGACCGCCGGCCTCGACGAGTCGCTCGACGGCATCGGGGCCGAAGGCTTCGTGGGGCGTGACATCGAACTTGTCGCCGAGAAGTGTGGGGAGGTCCGTGCCGGCCGGGAAGCCGTCGAGGAGGCGATGGATCGGCTGGACCGTGAGTTCGTCTTCGACCAGTTCGACCACGTAACACATGGTGAGATCGGCGGCGGTTCCCGGACCGTCGGTGACCCGACGCTCGTCCCGGTACTGCAACGACGTCTCGTAGCGGTGGTGGCCGTCGGCGATCACGATCGGTGCGCCGAGTACCAGCGCGGCGATGTGCCCGTTGCGCTCGGCGTCGGTGACCGTCCAGACGGTGTGTTGGACACCATCGGGGTCGACCCAGTCGGCGTCGGGATCGGTGTCGGTCGGCAGCAGTTCGGTGAGACCGGACGCGAGGGACAACCCCCAGATCGCGGACAGGTTGGCGCGGCACGACCGCAACATGTCGAGCCGGTCCGACTTCGCCCTCTTCGTCGTCTGCTCGTGCGGAAGGATCTCGCCGGCGCCGGGTGGCCACAGTTCGAGAGCACCGATGACGCCGGTGGTCTTACGCACCGTGCCGGCCTCGTCGGTGAACGTCATGCGGTAGACGGTGAAGGTCGGGACGTCGTCGGTGACGAGCACGCCCTCGTTCTTCCATTCGTGGAGGACACGGCATGCGACGTCGTATCGGTCCTCACCGTTCTCGTCGACCGGGAGGTCGATGCGCACGGCGTTCATCGGTTCGGTGGCGAGGGCGGCGCGCTGGCGCTCGTCGATCACGTCGTAGGGCGGGGCGGTGACGTCGGCCAACGATCGCGAAGCGTCGTAGCGGAGGCCGTGGAATGGCACGAAGCGAGGCACCGGGACATCGTGGCAGACCGGTGGGAGCCGCCGGAACCGCTGCGTTCGCCGTCGGCGATGCGGGCACGTCCGTCCGCCGGTGGCACGATGCGCCGATGCCCTGGGTCCTCGATCTCGACGGCGTCGTTCGGCTGGGAACCGAGCCCGTTCCCGGCGCCGCCGACGCGGTCGCGCGTCTGCGATCGGCGGGGGAGGAGGTCGTGTTCGCCACGAACAACTCCTTCGGCCGAGTCGTCGACCAAGTGGCCGAACTCGAGGCGATGGGCGTCCCGGCGGCGGGGAGCCTGGTGACGTCCGCCCAGGCCGCGGCGTCGCTCGTCGAACCGGGCGAACGTGCTCTGGTGATCGGTGGACCCGGGTTGGTCGAGGAGGTCCGGCGTCGCGGTGCGTCGGTCGTCGACGCCGGTCCGGCCGATGTGGTCGTCAGCGGACTCGACCGCGCGCTCACCTACGACCGCATCCGTCTGGCGGCGCGCACGATCCGAGACGGCGCTCGGTGGGTGCAGACCAACGGTGACGTCACGTATCCCACGCCGACGGGGCCCGAACCGGGAGCGGGTACGGTCGCCGCCGCCATCGCAGCAGCGAGCGGTGCGGACCCCGTGGTCGCCGGTAAGCCCGAGGCGCCGATGGCCGTCTTCATCCGTCAGCGACTCGGAGACGAGGGCATCGTGGTCGGCGACCGACCGGACACCGACGGTCGTTTCGCGGCAGCGCTCGGGTACCGGTTCTGTCTCGCCCTGTCAGGGATCACGACAGCGGCAGACCTGCCCGTCGATCCCGACCCGTGGTTGGTCGGTGCCGATCTGGCGTCGATCGTGACCGAGGTCCTCGGGGCCTGACGGTCGGTGCCGGACTGTCAGCGACCGGGCGTCCAGCGGCGGTACTCGTGTACGTCGCCGACGCCGCCGGTCGGGTCCCACCGGCGATCCATCTGGCCCGAGTACTCCGACCGCCAGATCGCGTGACGCAGCGCACCCGACGCCCGGATGAGCAGCCCGATCGCTGCGCCGAAGACGAACCCGCCGACATGGGCGGCCCAGGCGACCCCCGAGTTCGGACTCGTGAGGAACTGGAGCACGAACCAGAAGCCGAGTACCCAGCGCGCCTTGATCGTGACGAGGATCGGGAAACCGAGCAGGAGCACCGTGCGGACCGGCGCGCGTGGGAACCACACCGCGTAGGCGCCCATCACGGCCGCCACCGCGCCGGATGCGCCGATGACGGGGATCACCGAGTCGGGTTGCAGGGCCACGTGGGTCGCGGTCGCCACCAACCCGCCGATGAGGTAGAACGCGAGGTAGCGGAGCGGCCCCAGATGATCCTCGATGTTGTTGCCGAAGATCCACAGGTACAACAGGTTGCCGCCGATGTGGAGCCAACCGCCGTGGAAGAACATCGACGCCACGGCGGCGAGCCAGACCATCTTGTCGGCCACGACCGGTGGCGCCCCGTCCCGGCCGATGCCGCACGAGTCGGCATCGCCCCCGGTGGTGGGGTCGAACGCGGCGTTGAACTCCTGGACATCGAGCGGTCGACCCTGCACGAGTTCGCAGGGAATCGCCGCGTGCTCGATGTTGAAGACGAAGTCCTCGCCGGCGGACCGCTGCGGTTCCTGCTGCCAACCGAACCACGCGCCGATGCACGCAATCATGATCAAGACAGTGACGATCGGGGTGCGCCGCGTCGGGTTCACGTCGGCGATGGGGAACACCCGAGCCAGCGTAGGGGAGCGCGTCCCGGCGACCGTTGCAAACTTTTGCTAGCACCTCGTGTGCGGCCGTAGCCTGACCCGATGGCAGAGAACCCCCTGATCAAGCGCTATCTCGACGCCGGGATGGCGTTCACCCAGATGACCCAGTCCCGCGCCGAGGCGATCGTCAAGGAGTTGGTCAAGGCGGGCGAGGTACAGGCGCAGAAGACCGAGGAGCTCGTCACGCAGCTCGTGGAGCGATCCCGGAAGAACACCGATCGGCTGCTCGAGGTCGTCCGCAAGGAGGTCCGCGACCAGATCGCCGGACTGGGTCTCGCGACAAAGGATGACATCGCCCGGCTCGAGAAGAAGCTGAGCAACGCTCCCAAGGCGGCGAAGAAGGCTCCGAAGAAGGCGCCGAAGAAGGCCAGCTCCAAGAAGAAGGCCAGCTCCAAGAAGCGGCCAGCGGCCAAGAAGGCCGCCGAGAAGTCCTCGAGCTGAGGAGTCGGCCACGGCCGCCCGCCGCCGCCTCGACGCCGAACTCCATCGTCGCGGCCTCGCCGAGAGTCGCCATCAGGCGCAGTCGCTGATCGCCGACCGCCGGGTGCTCGTCGGCGGCGCACCGGCCGCCAACGCGGCGCGCCTGGTCGGCGCCGACGAGCCGGTCGCGCTGGGCGC
>JAPKDO010000097.1 GCA_028822535.1 Acidimicrobiales bacterium | reverse complement strand
CGGCGCGGCCTTCGCCACGGGCTTGGGCGCGGCCGCGGTCGCCACGGGCTTGGGTTCGCTGTCGCTCACCGGCCAGACCGACCTGAACCTCACCTCGCGCACGGGGTCGCTCCCGATCGCGGTCCAGAACGACGGCACCGAGCCCGTCCGGGTGATGATCCGTATCCGCAGCGACCGGTTGCGTTTCCCCGACGGCGAGGAGTTCCAGGTCGTCGCCGGGCCCGACATCACGCGGATCGACGTCCCGGTCGAGGCACTCGCCACCGGCTCGGTGCCGACCTTCGTCGAGATCCGCACCCCCGACGGCGAGGTGCTCCTCGACGAACGTCAGCTCAACGTGCGTTCGACCGCGGTGTCCGGCGTCGGCCTCGCCCTCTCACTCGGCGCACTGGCCGTGCTGGCCGTCTGGTGGGTGCGAACCTGGCGACGAGGGCGCAACACCGACTGACGTACGAGCCGCCGGGCGATGACATCTTCCCTTGTCCTTCTACCAGGGGTTCCATACGCTGTCACGATGGCGCGGAATGGGAGGGCGAGACCGATGCGCGGCGCGCGCGGCGCATCGCTCACCGAGTACGCGCTTGCGCTCGTGGTCCTGGTGGTCGGATCCATCGGCGTCTTCCAGACGCTCGAGGACAACGCGTCCGCCGAGGTGGACAACCAGGCCGACTGCATCTCGCAACGGCCGCCGCCGCTCTCGTGTCAGCCGGCCGCGCTGACCCCGCTCGACGGGACCGGCGGAGGTGTCGGGGGCGACCCGGGCGGCGGAGCGCCCGGCACGACGGAGACTGCTTCGTTCCAGCCCACGACGGTCACCGCAACCCGTGCATCCGACCCGATCTTCGATGTCTCGGTCGACCTGACGATCCTCGACGACTCCTCCCAGCCCCTGGAGGGCCAGCTGGTGACGGCGCAGGTCACGATCACCGCATCGTCGCAACCTGGTCGGGCGGGGCAGTCCTTCTATGTGAGCTGCACGACCGACACCGACGGCTTGTGCACCATGGCATTCGATTCCCGCTATGACGACGTCACGCAGGTGTCCTACCGGGTCATCGCGCTGGGCTCCGACACGGGCTACGACTTCGGCACGTTCAATCCCATCGTCATCACCCAACCCGCTCCGGACAGCACGGAGACGGGGACGGGCTGATGTCGCCACGACGCCGGGCCCGTCGGCCAGACGACCGCGGGGCGACGCTCGTCGAGCTCACGATCGTCGGCCTTCTCGTGCTGACCATGTTCCTCGCCCTCTTCGAGTTCGGCCTGCTGTTTCGAGACAACCTCACGACCACCGACGCGGTCGCGGACGCGACTCGCGTCGGTGGTCTGATGGGCCCCGATGTGGCCATCGACGGACGGAACGCCGATTTCGAGATCGTCCGCGCCGTCCGCGAGGGCCTGTCGGCGATGGACGGGGCACAGATCCGCTACATCGTCGTCTTCAAGGGCACGGGCACCAGCGACGCTGCGATCGACCAAGTGCCGGCGCAGTGCAAGGCCGGGACGTCGATCTCGGGGATCTGCAACGCCTACCCGGCCGACGCAGCGTTCGCCGCGGTGGAGGGCGGCACGACCGCGTACTTCACATGCCCCACGCCGCCCAACGCGAACATCGCTTGCCGGTGGGACCCCGCGACCCGTGAGGACGGGCCCACATCCGCAGACGTCGAGACCGTCGGCGTGTACGTCCGGATCGAGAAGGACGGATACACCGGGCTGTTCGCCGACCGGTGGACCATCGAGCGGGCGTCGACCATTCGCCTCGAGCCGGGGCTGACCGAGCCATGACCGGACTCCGCCTCCGAGGGATCCGTCGCGCTCGTCCCGACAGCGGGGTCGCGTTGATCGAGGCGGCGCTCATCCTCCCGTTCCTGGCCCTGCTCGTCTTCGGCATGATCGAGGCGGGCTTCGCCTTCCGTGACGGCAACATCCTGGCTCGGGCCACGCAACAAGCGGCCCGCACCGACTCCCGCCTCGCCGAGAACCTGAGCGCCGACTACGAGGCACTCCGTGCCCTCGACTCCGGTCTCTCCAGCCTCACGGCCTCGTCGGTCCAACGGGTCGTCATCTATGACGCGACGACGGTCGGTGACGAGCCGCCGGCGGCGTGCCGCACGGTCGCCCGACCCGACGACACCTCGGCGGTCGGCATCAACTCGGGCGCAACACGATGCAACGTCTATTCGGCGACCCAGGTCCGCCTCGACGCCCCCGGGAGCTTCGGCTGCGGTGGCGGTGACTGGGATGCGGCCTTCTGCCCCTCCAGTCGTGACCAGGACACACCGAACCCCGATCGCATCGGCGTCTGGGTCGAACTCACCTACGACAAGGTGACCACGGTGCTGCCCGGAAACCTGACCCTGCAGCGCGCGTCGGTGTACCAACTCGAACCATGCATCGCGGGAGTGTCGACGTGTTGAACCTCGGTGTCCGACGAATCCGCCGCTCCAGGCGTGACGAGCGCGGTCTCGCGCTCTCGCTCATGGCGCTCGTCCTCGTCGCAATGCTCGGCGTGGCCGGCCTGGTCGTCGACCTCGGGAGCTGGCAGGTCGAGGCCAGCCGCGTCCAACAGGCCGCTGACGCTGCGGCGTTGGCCGGGGTCGTTCTCCTTCCCGACGGGGACGCCGCAGCGATCGCCCGAGCTCGCGAGGTCGCGGCGGCCAACGGATTCGACGACACCGACGCCGATGTCGATGTCGTCGTCACCCCGCTGCCGAACGAGAGCATCGAGGTCACGGTCACCAAGCGCGAGGTTCCGCAGTACCTGACCCAGGCGGTGCGCGGCGACGACCCGCCGACGATCACCCGGCGAGCGACGGCTCAATACATCCAACCTGTCCCCCTCGGGAGCCCGCGGAACTTCCTCGGTACCAACGGGCTCAACGCCGCGTACGCCGGACTCCCCGGCACCAACGCGGTCGAGAACTTCTACCTCGCCATCTCTGGGGTGTGCACCCGGCGCGAGTTCGGTGACCGGATCGCGACGCGGGCGATGAACAACTCCTCGGTCGGCAACGGGTGCACCGTCGGCGCCAACAACACCAAGGCGAACCCCGAGTACGACTCGAGGGGCTACCTGTTCGGCGTCACCGTGCCCGAGACCAACGGCGGCGCGCCGGTCGGGATCCAGATGTACGACGCGCCGATGTGCCCGGCGGCCCGCGAGCCGGCGCGCAACGTCGAGTTCTCCCTCGAGGCCGGCACCGTGATCCCGTACCAGGTGACCGTCCGGCGCCTCGACAACCTCGACCCCTACCTGGGCACCGTCGAGAGCAGTCGGACCTTCACCGGGAGCAGCACGAATCTCACCGGGGTCTGCCGAGCCGGCTCCGTCGATGACGGTGAATGCTCGCCGCTCCTGGGCGACCGACTCCGTCAGTGTTGGGTCACGCTCGCCACCGTCTCCGACGCCGGCGACTACACGATCCAGGTCAACCCCGTCGCGGTCAACACCCCGACCAACCACAACCTCTTCTCCCTCCGAGCGACACGCAACGGCACGTTCACTCCGTGCACGAGCGACTCCGCCGTCGGCAACGCCGGCAACCCGGCCACACCGGCGTACGACGCGTCGTGCCCCCAGGTCTTCGCCACCGAGCACGTGCCGGTCGCAGCACGGGGCACGGGTACGCCCGTCTTCTTCCTCGCCGACATCGACTCCCAGCACAACAACAAGACCATGCAGGTCACCCTCTACGACGCGGCGGAGGGCGCGAGCCAGATCGAACTGCTGGCACCCGACGGTCAGCCCGCCGACTTCACCTGGGAGGTGCTCTGCTCGGACGGCAGTCAGGCCGACGGCGGTGGCAACTGCCCGGACCCCGACGAGCTCGGTCCGAGCGGCGGACGGTCCAGCGGCGCGACCCCCGTCGACTTCATCGATGTGGCCGGAAGCGGTGACCGGACCTTCCCCCAGAACACCCAGTCGGGCAAGTACTCGGACCGTCTCCTACGGCTCACGGTGAAGCTTCCCGCCAACATCGACACCGCGTACGGCGGCAACACGTGGTGGAAGATCCGTTACACCGGCGGCCCGGGAGGATTCACCGGCGACCGCACCACGTGGTCGGTGCAGTTGCTCGGCGATCCCGTGCGGCTGATTCCCAACAATTGACCCGGCCGCAGCGGAACCGACGTAACCCTCGGCGGTGCGTGGGGGTCGGCTAGACACGGCGTGACCCGGAGCGGGCGCGTCCCGTCCGCTGTTCGTGTACACCCCAGGGAGCTCCCACATGGCCGTCCGCATCGTCACCGACTCGTCCTGCGACCTCGACGCCGCCGACTGCGAACGGCTCGACATCGCCGTCGTCCCGCTGTCGATCCGCTTCGGCAGCGACGAGTACGAGGACCGGTCCGAGCTGTCGGTCGAGGGCTTCTACGGGCTGATGGCCGACCGGGACGAGCTGCCCGAGACGGCCGCCCCCTCCCCCGGCAAGTTCGAGGCCGCGTTCCGGGCCCAGCACGAGGCCGGCGGCGGCGACGTGGTCTGCATCAACCTGAGCTCCGAACTGTCGGCCACGATGGCTGCCGCCGAACAGGCCGCCCGCATCATCGGCGACGACTTCGGTGTGTACGTCGTCGACTCGAAGTCGATCACCGCCGGGCTCGGCACCCAGGTCCTGCTCGCCGCCGAGAAGGCCGCAGCCGGCGCCTCCGCCGAGGAGGTCGTCGCCCTGGTCGAGGACCTGCGAACCCGCACCCGGGTGCTCGGCTCGCTCGACACGCTCGAGAACCTGAAGAAGGGCGGCCGTATCGGCGGCGCCCAGGCCATGCTCGGCTCCCTGCTGTCGATCAAGCCGATGATCGACATCTCGACCGGCGTGGTCGAAGAGGCCGGCAAGCACCGCACCCGCAAGAAGTCCCTCCAGGCGATGGTCGACAAGATCGGTGACCTCTCGACGGTCGAGCACCTGGCGATCATGCACGGCATGGCCCCCGACATCGACGTGATGACCGACCTCGTGGCCGGCGTCGAGCACCGCACCGGCCACATCGGCGCCGTGATCGGCAGTCACGGCGGTCCCCGGGTCATCGGCGCCTGCTGGCTCGAAGCGCGGTAGCGCCGCACCCATGCAACGCACCGATCGGTGCGTTGCATGGTGAATTCGCCTTCGAACGCACCGATCGGTGCGGACGTCGTGGCACCGCGCCGGGCCGAGGGACGAGTCCCGAGTACCGTCGGAGGCCGTGTCGGACCGTCCCACCCGCCCGACGCCGGTGACGACCGAGCACGGCCGCGACGAAGCCGGCCATCCCCCACCGGCGGCGGACTCCCCCGCGTCGCACGACGGCGCGCTCGCCGTCGGTGATCTCGTCGCGGGCCGCTACCGGCTCGAGTCGACGATCGCCAGTGGGGGCATGGCGACGGTGTGGCGGGCCATCGACGAGGTTCTGGCCCGACCCGTGGCCGTCAAGGTCCTCCACCAACGCCTCGCCGCCGACCCCGACTTCGTCGCACGATTCCGTCGCGAGGCCGTCGCCGCAGCTCGGGTCGGCCACCCCTCGATCGTCGGGATCTACGACACCTGCGCCGATCCCGAAGCCATCGTCATGGAGCTCGTGGACGGTCGGACCCTGCGCGACGAACTCGACAACCGCCGTTTCCTGCCCCCGGCCGAGGCCGTGGAGATCGCCTCGGGCATCGCCCAGGCCCTCGAGGTCGCCCACAAGGCCGGCCTGGTCCATCGCGACGTCAAGCCGGCGAACGTCTTGTTGTCGAGCGACGGGCGGCTCAAGGTCGCCGACTTCGGGATCGCCAAGGCGGCCCGCCCCGACGAGGACCCCGAACTCGCCGATCTGACCAGCGTCGGCTCGATGGTCGGCACCGCCAAGTACCTGGCGCCCGAACAGGTCTCCGGTGGCGACGTCGACGCCCGCACCGATGTCTACGCGCTCGGAGCCGTGCTCTACGAGATGGTGTGCGGTCGACCGCCCTTCGTGGGCGACAACGACCTCGCGACGGCCACGGCGCGGCTCCACGCCGTTCCCGAGCGCCCCCGGTCGATCCTGCGTACGGTCCCCGAGCGACTCGACGCCATCATCATGCGGGCGCTCGCCACCGACCCCGACGGTCGCTACGAGTCGGCGGCCGCGATGTGGGCCGAACTGCAGGCCGCGCCCCTCCATGTCGACACCGACGCGGCGCCCCCGTCGGCCGCACCCATCACCGATGCCACCGCGGTCACGGTGCCGGCGACGTCGTTCGCCAAGTCCGAGCGGTCGTGGCTCGTCCCTGCCGCGCTGGTGAGCGTCGTGGCGATCGCGTTGGGTCTGGCGTGGCTTCTCATCGGCGGCACCGAGGCTCGCGACAGCGTGTTCGGCCTCGTCGACCGCGTCTCACCCGGCGGCAGATCCGAACCGGTCGCGTTGTCGATCGCCGCCTTCGACCCGCAGGGCAGCGACGGCGAGAACGACGAGCTGGCCGAGCTGGCCGTCGACGGCGACGACGGCACCGCCTGGGTCACCGAGCGATACAACTCGCGGGATCTCGGCGGGCTCAAGGACGGCGTCGGCGTCGTCGTCGATCTCGGCGAGTCGCACGACCTCGACGAACTCCGGATCTCGACCCCGGACGCGGGTTGGTCGGCCAGCGTCTACGTCAGCGACACCGCGCACCCCACGCTCGCCGGCTGGGGGACCGCCATCGCCGGTGTCGAGGACGCGTCGTCCGGGACGACGACGACGTCGCTCGGCGACGAGCCCGGGTCTTTCGTGCTTCTCTGGATCACCGACCTCGGCGACGACCCTGCGCCCGAGGTCATCTTCGACCTCACCGAGCTCGTCGTCACCGCCCGCTGAGCTCGGGTCGTCCCCCCGGTCACCCCCGCCATCCCCTCCGAGGTGACGCGCCGATCGGCGCGTTGCATCCCCTCAGACCGGGTCAACGCGCCGAACCTTCCGGGTTCGGTTGATCGGCCGACGTGGTTCCGGTTCGACTCCACGCTCGGCCCTCGAACCGACCGGTACGCTCCCCGCATCGCTGGCGAACCGACGGACGAGGCGTTGGTGGCGGCGGCGCAGGGTGGCGATCGCGGCGCGATGGACACGTTGCTCCGGCGCCACCAGGACCGGTTGTGGGCCGTCTGCCGACGTCTGGCCGGCAACGACGCCGACGCCGCCGACGCGCTGCAGGAGGCCATGGTGTCGATCGTGCGGCGCCTCGACACCTTCGACGGCCGGGCCCGGTTCACCACCTGGGCCCATCGGGTGGCCACCAACGCCTGCCTCGACGAACTGCGTCGGCGTGGCCGACGACCCGTGCTCGGGCTCCCCGACGACGACCCCGACCGGGGTGACGCCGGGGTGACCGTCGACCGAGGCGTCGCCGTCGACACCGGCGTCGCCGAGCGATTGACGATCGACGCCGCCCTGGCCGAACTCCCCGACGAGTTCCGGGTGCCGATCGTGCTGCGAGACCTGGGCGGCCACGACTACGCCGACATCGCCGAGATCCTCGACATCCCGCCCGGCACCGTGCGGTCGCGCATCGCACGGGGACGCAAGCGCCTCGCCGAACTCCTGGGGAACCAGACCGCACCGAGCCGACGTCCAACCTCCGAGCCATGACCACGCCTCCACCTCCCGGCGACCCCCAGGGTCGCGATCCCCTCCCCGACGATGCGTTCGGCGAGGAGACCGCACCGCTGACCGCGCCCACCCCTCCACCCGGGGTGCTCGACGCCGCGCACGCCGCGGCGATGGCGGCGTTCGACGACCATCACGCTGCAGCCGGAGACGACGTCGGCGCACCGCTGGGAGACCTGGCCGCCGCCCACTCGCGCCGGTGGTATCAACGGGTCCCGCTCGGCGCCGTGGCCGCAGCGATCGCGGCGATCGCGCTGGTCGGCACCCTGACCACCCTGACCCAGATCGACACCGACGGGGACGACGACCTGGCGACGGCCGTGGCCGACGATGCCGCAGAACTGGACACCGCCGGCGAGTCCGTGGACGACTCGGCCGGCGTCGAGTCGATCGAGGCCGCACTCGAAGCGTTCGGCTCGGACGCCGCCGAGGCCGACGGCGGGACCCAGAGCGACGCCCGGACCGAGGAGGGGGCAGCCGCGCTCGGCGGAGCCGCTTCCTACGAGGACCTGGATGCCTTCCTCGCCGTCGTCGCCGGCCAGGACCCGCCGACCCCCGCGGGGTCGGCGCCACCGCCCTCCACCACCGCTCAGTCCGGAGGCGATGACGGCACCGGCGGCGGTGAATCCGCTCCCTGCGACGCGGTGGCGACCGCCGGCGTGGACGGCGTAGTCGCGGTCGAGGTCGCGTTCGTGGACGACCTCGGCGTCCTGGTCGCCGCCGTGGTCTACGAGTCGGGCAGTGGCTCGCGGGTCGCCGCGGTCGACCTGGCGTCGTGCGTCGTGCTCGACGACCGGGCCCTGTAGTCACCGATCCAATCGTTGCCCCGCAAGCCCGCGGCGATCGCCGACAGACCGGCCGAGAGATAGGCGCCCGCCTTGATGGCCTCGATGCCGTTGGTGTCGAGATGGCCGGCGAGCAGCACCGCCACGGCGCCCCAGGTGGCAAGGATCGCCGCCATCGTCTTCGAACGGTGGCGGCCGATCGACACGACGACCTCGGCCACGATCAGCGCCAGCAACGGGCCGGCCACGATCGGCAGGAGTTCGTCGAACTCGTACTCCCCGAGGAACAGCGCGCCGAGCGCGGCCACGAGCGCCCCGAGGGTCATGGCGGCGAGGACACGGACGTTGACCACGCCGACACGCTACGCCGCCCGTCGACGTCTACCCGCCCGGGGCTGCTGGGTAGGGTGCCATCCATGGCCAAGTCGTCTCCCGCCAGCCGCACAACCGAGGGTCCGACCCCCGTCAATCCGGCGGACGTCGAGACCAAGGACTGGCCGGCGCAGGCGACCGAGACGATCGTCACCCAGGTCGGCAACATCCGCGACAAGACCACGGGCCCGGTCCTCACCGGCGTCCACTACGCCGTGTATGCGGCCTTCGCCGTCGGCCTCGGCACGGTGGCCCTCGTCATCTTCGTGATCGGCGCGGTCCGAGCGCTCGACAACTATCTGCCCGAAGACGTCTGGGCCGCGCACACGCTGCTCGGCGCCGTCCTCTTCCTCGTCGGGCTCGTGCTCTACTTCCTGAAGGCCCGAGCCAAGCCCGACGCCGCCTGATCCGGGAATCATCCTCCCCGGCGACGGGTTGATCCCGTCGACCGACCATCCAGGAAAGAACGCATGACCGCGATCCACGACGTCATCATCATCGGCTCCGGCCCCGCCGGGCTCACCGCCGCCATCTACACGGCCCGAGCGAACCTCGATCCCCTGGTCATCGAGGGCGAACCGTCCTCGACCACCGACCAGCCCGGTGGTCAGTTGATGCTCACCACCGACGTCGAGAACTTCCCGGGCTTCCCCACCGGGGTGATGGGTCCGGACCTGATGTCGGGCATGCGCGAGCAGGCCCTGCGCTTCGGTGCCGACATCCGCACCGAGAAGGTCACCAAGGTCGACTTCTCCTCCCGGCCCTTCGCCGTGTGGGTCGGCGACCCCGACGCCGCCGAACCGACCTACCGCGGTCGCACGATCATCGTGTCGACCGGCGCCCAGTCACTGATGTTGAACCTGCCCCGCGAGACCGAGCTCATCGGCCACGGCGTGTCCACCTGCGCCACGTGCGACGGCTTCTTCTTCCGCGACCAGCACATCGCCGTGGTCGGCGGCGGTGACTCGGCCATCGAGGAGGCCACGTTCCTCACCAAGTTCGCCTCGAAGGTGTCGATCATTCACCGCCGCGACGAGCTGCGGGCCTCGAAGATCATGATCGACCGGGCCGAGAAGAACGACAAGATCGACTTCGTCTGGGACACGGTCGTCGAGGAGTACCTCGGGGACACCAAGCTCGACGGCATCAAGGTCCGCAACGTCAAGACCGACGAGGTCTCGACGATGGACGACGTCTCGGGCCTGTTCATCGCCATCGGCCACCGCCCCAACACCGACCTGTTCAAGGGCCAGTTGGCCATGGAGGACAACGGCTACCTGATCACGGGTGCCGAGGGTCGCGAGAAGATGTCCTACACCGACGTCGACGGTGTCTTCGCCTGCGGCGACGTCCAGGACCACACCTACCGTCAGGCCATCACCGCCGCCGGTTCGGGCTGCCACGCCGCCATCGACGCCGAGCGGTGGCTCGAGGACCAGGGCGACATCGACGACCAGCGCACCGCGACGAACTGGTGACTCCCGAACTGGTGACTCCCGAACTGGTGACTCCCGAACTGGTAACTCCCGGCCCAACCGGGAATGGCTGAAGTGTCCCGCGGGTTCAACCACCCGTAACCCCAACCGAAGAAGGAACGAGATCACATGGCTGCAACCGCCGTCACCGACGCCACCTTCGACGAGACCATCGGCGCCGCCGATGAGGCCGTCATCGTCGACTTCTGGGCCGAGTGGTGTGGCCCGTGCAAGCAGATCGCCCCGATCCTCGACGAGATCGCCGACGAACAGGCCGGCAAGGTCAAGGTCGTCAAGCTCAACGTGGACGAGAATCAGGACACCGCCCGTCGCTTCGACGTCATGTCGATCCCGACGCTCATCGTCTTCAAGGACGGCCAGCCCGCCAAGAAGATGATCGGCGCCAAGGGCAAGGGCGCCCTGCTCGAGGATCTCGCCGAGTTCCTCTGAATCCGATTTGACCACCCTCGCTCGGGAGAGACGTACAATCTCCCCCGCATGCCGGCCGACACCCAACCGACACTGCTCGGCGCGCTCTGGCGGTTCCGGGTCATGGCGGCGTTCATCGTCGCGGCGGCGGTGGCGCTCAGCCTGATCGTCGGTCTCGCCGTGTCGGCGCCGGCACAGGCGAGCGGCACGGTCGCTCTCACGACGCCGCCCCCCGACGCCGTCGTGACCCCCGGCACCCAGAGCGAGGCCTCGTTGGCTCGCTTCACGGCGCAGCGAGCACGGTTCGCGACGAGCGACGTCGTGATCACCGACGCAGCCGAGGCGCTCGGTATCGAGGATCTCGACGACCTGCGCGACCGTGTCAGCGCGTCGCCGTCGGGGACCTCGAACACGATCGAGATCACCGCCACGGCCGACGACGGCGACGATGCCGTCCGGATCGTCGGCGCCGTCATCGAGTCGTACCGCGCCGAGACCGAGGCCGAGTTCTCCCGGCTCACCGACGCCGCGGTCGAATCGATCCAGGACACCCAGGCTGCGATCATCGAGAGCCTCGGCGACGAACCCTCCGACACCCAGGCCACCTCGGCCGCGGCGACGATCGGGCAGTTGCGTCTCGACGTCAGCGACCTGTTGACCACCCGCGCCGTGTACGGCGACGGCGTGGACTTCTCCGACCAACCCCGCGAATCCGGTGCCGGCGCGTCGTCGGTGCCGCTGCGCGAAGCGCTGCTGGGCCTGATCGTCGGCCTCGCCGTCGCCGGGACCGCAGCGTGGCTCCGGGCCGATCGCGATGCCGGGATCGACAGCGCCCAGGACGTCGAAGCGGCCCTGCAGGTCCCGAACCTGGGTCTGCTCCGCGAGCGTCACGAACTGCAACTCCTCAGCCCGCTCGACCTCGACGCCACGCCGACCAACAGCTACCGGCTGGTGTGGACCGCGTTGCGCCGCAAGATGCCGGCCGGCGTGATCATGGTGGCCTCGACCGGGGTCGATGCCCGCAGCATCGCCGCCATCAACCTCGCCACGGCAGCAGCCCGCGACAACCGGTCGGTCCTGCTCGTCGACGCCGACCTGCGCACGAGCCAGATCTCCTACGCCCTCTCGGCCGGCGACCAACGGGTGGCCGGCCTGCGCGGCGTGCTCGGCGGCGACGGCGACTGGCACCAGAAGACCTACCGGCCCGACCCGTCGGGACTCCCGTCACTCACCTTCCTGCCGACCGGGATCCAGGATCCGGGCTCGAACGTGTCGACCGAGGACATCGAGACGATGGTGACCGCGTGGCGCTCCGCCTTCGACCTCGTGATCGTCGATGCCGACGACGTGTCGGCCGACCCGATCGCCGCGACCCTCTACGGCGCCGCCGACGCGGCGCTGGTCATCGTCGGGCAGGGAGTCGAGACCGACCGGGTCCGCGAGCTCCAGAGCCAGATCGCCATCCAGGGCACCGAGCTCGTCGGCGGCGTCTTCGCCGCACCGTCCTGACCCCTCGGCCGGCCCAACTACCGTGGCCGCGGTGAGCGAACGCATCGTCGGGTATGCGCCCGGGGTCTACGACCTCTTCCACATCGGGCATCTCAATCTCCTCCGCAGCGCGAAGGAGCACTGCACGTACCTCATCGCCGGGGTGCTCAGCGACGAACGCGCCTTCCGCAACAAGGGTCTCGACCCCGTGGTGCCCTTCGACGAGCGCTACGCGATCGTCTCCTGCATCGACTACGTCGACGAGGCGGTGGTCGAGGACGTACCGCACAAGCTCGACGTGTGGGAACGCCACCGCTTCGACGTGATCATCAAGGGCGACGACTGGAAGGGCACCGATCGGGGCGACAAGCTCGAACAGGACTTCGCCAGCGTCGGCGTCACCGTCGCCTACGTGCCGTACACGCCGACCACGTCGACCACGCTCCTCCGCCGCACCCTGGCCCGCGGCCCCCAACAACTGGGCTGACCGCTGATCGACCGGCGATCGACCGGCCGGCTGGTCGCTCCGCTAGTCCCGTGTTCCGCACATGCTGACGGTTCGGGATGATCGAAGAATCTTGGT
>JAPKDO010000096.1 GCA_028822535.1 Acidimicrobiales bacterium | reverse complement strand
CTCGTCCTCCGAGCCCTCGTCCTCCGAGTCGCCGGCCTCCTGGTCGAGGACGTCGCCGTTGCCGGCATCGACCTTCACTTCGACCGACTGGCCGTTGGCGTCGGTGACGTCAACCTCGTAGACGACGCTGCCGTTCTCGTTCTCGAGGCTGGCGGCACCGTTGACCGTGCCACCGGGCACGGCGGCGAGCGCTGCCTGTTCGGCATCGGCCGGCGAGATCTTCGCCAGCCCCTCGAGCGCCTTGGCCTCGTCAGCCTCGGAGAGCGACTCGTCCTCGGGGGTCTGGATCGACCCGTTGAGGTTCGGGTCCTGACTCTCGTCCTGCTCGGCGGTCGTCGACTCGACCGTGGGGTCGGTCGGGGCCGTCTGGTCGGGCGAGGTCGCCGCGCCTGCCAGCGCAGCGACACCGAGCGTCAGACCGACCGCCGCAGCACCGCCAGCGAGCACTCGCTTGGAACGATCCTTGATGGACATGGGATGGAATTTCCTTTCATCGATGGGGCCGATCCGGTTGACCGACCTCCTTGATGAATCCCACGATCGCAGGAGCCCGCTGAGGCGACCCTGAAGCACACTGAAGGCGATTTCAGGAACCAGGCGCGTCACTCGCCGATGTTGGTGTGGTCGACCATCGCCGCGAGTGCGTCGCGCTTGCGCCCGCCGGCGAGCGTTGCCCACGCCGCCGCGCCGGCGGGGATGGGAAGCCAGAACTGGACGAGGCGGTAGGCGGCGACGCCGAGGCTCGCGGCAGCTCGGGGGGTTCCGAAGCCGATCAGGGTGAGGATCAGTGTGGTCTCGATGACCCCGAGTCCACCGGGTGAGAGGGGGATGGCGGCGAGCACGTTGGCGAGCCCGTAGGCGACGAGCAGTCCGGGGATCGATGCTCGGTGGCCGAACGCGGCGATGAAGAGCCAGAGGACGGCGGCGTCGAGGAGCCAGTTTGCCGCTGCCCATCCGATTGCGGTTGCGGCGAGCTTCGGGTCGCGGCCCAGCGTGGTGAGCTGGTCGGCCGCTCGACCGAACGCTGCGGTCACCCGGGCGGCGTCGAGGCGCGGTGTCCGTTCGGCGAGCGCGGCGATGACACGGAGTGTTCGGGTTCTGCCTCTGGTGAGGGCGATGACGGCGAACGCGGCGACTGCGAGGAGCACGGCGCCGATCCCGGCGGCGGCGGCGTACAACGGTTGGAAGCCGGTCGTGGGGATCGATATCACGAGGCCGACCCACAACAGCACGTTGAGCATGAGCGCCGAGCCGAGCGATTGGGCCGCCATGGCGAAGCTGGCCCGGGCGGTGTCGACGCCGGAACGGGTGAGGAGCCGATATTGCAGGACACCGCCGGCGGCGGCGCCTCCGGGTACCACATGGTTGACGGCGAGGGATGACAAAACGATCCGGAACATCCGCCACAGGCGGGGTCGTTGTGTCGGTGGGAGAAGGGACCGGGTGAGCTGGGCGTACGCCAGCAGTGCGAGAACCTCGAGGGCGACGGCGCCGACGAGAAAGAGCGGGTCGAGACCACCCAACAGTCCGAGCGCCTTCCGGGTGCCGCCGATCTGGGGAAGGACCAGGAAGTGGAACACGCCCGCGAACAGCAATGCTCTGGCCACCAAGCCCAGTGCTCGGCGCTGTGGGTGAGGCTCGTCCTCGGTTGGTTCGTTCGCGGGGTTCACTCCACGTTCTGCTCGACCGCGACGTTGGAGGACTGTCGTCGGCGTGCGCGTGCTCGGGCGATCAGGGTCGCCGAGGCGGTCATCACTGCGAGGCCGAGGGCCATGAGGATCACCACCTCGAATTCAAGGCCTTCGACGCTGCCGCGTTCGGAGGCCGAGACGGCGGCATAGCCCAGGATCAGGACGATGACCGACGGGATCGCGGTGGCCACGAGTGGGCGTCTGGGGTCGAGCTCGACGGCGATCTCGCCGGCGAGGCCGAGCGTGCCGAAGAAGAGGGCGATGCCGACGACCGGTGGGAGCCAGTTGGGCAGGGAGGCGACGCCTTCGAGGGCGCCGGTGGTGACGAAGGCGGCGAGGATCCCGGTGGCGAGCAGGCCGAGTGATGCGAGGCCAGCGTTGAGGGTCTTGATCATGGTGCTGCCACCGTGTCGAAGAAGAAGACGATGAACCCGGCGGACATACGTTGCACGTCCGCGACATGATTGGCCGTGGCCCACTGCAGATCGTTGGGGTTCGGGTTCGAGGGATAGGGGTGCGATGCGGCGGGCAGGTTCTCGAACGCTCGATGGGCGCACTCGTCAGCCCAGCCGCGTGCGCGCGAGGAACTCCAGTCGTCGCCCCCGTGACCACCACCGACGCGGAAGTCGCTCCGGTAGATGCCCGCGTCCGCGACCGCGAGCCCGTCCTGGTTGTCACGCACCCACTTTTCGTAGTCGTGGTGGTAGACGCCGACCCCGAACCAGCCGTGTTGCGGGACGCACGAGTCCTGCACGAGGTGCAGGGCGGCGCCAAGCCAGTAGACGGCGTTTCCACGGTCGTCTGCCTTCCACAGCCGGACGGCTTCGTCGAAGGCCTTCTGCGCGTTGGATGCTGCCGATGCTCCGACGATGTACTGCCGGCCTCGATGTGACCAGTGGTTGTGGAGATGGTCGCGGATCTGGGGGTACAGCACGCCGTCTGCGTCGCCCGCACCCTTGAGCAGTCGCCATTCGTAGGTGTTCGCTGATCCCAGCGGCGTGCCGGTGGCCGGGTCGGTTGCCTCCGGTGCCGTCGGATCGGGCGAAGAGAGGAAGGCGGCGACCACGTCGTTGCCGTCGGCGCCCAGGATGCCGACGCCCTGCGATGCCAGCCATTGATGGGTGCTGGCCTGGAGGTCGATGCCGCCCGTGTTCGTCTGCGTCTGGGTCGGCGTACCCCGCACCGCAGCGAACCATGCGCCCGACGGGACCGTCGAAGTGAGGAGAAGTGCCCCGACCAGCGCGGCTGCCGGGGCGAAGCGGCGAGTTCGGCGTCTGCTGCGCTGAGGTCGGCTCGAGGTGGCGGGTTCCGGGCTCGACGCCACCGCGAGTGGAATCAGCCCCACGACGAGCGTGGCCACCACCTCCGAGCCAACGGGAAATCCCAGCTCGCGCAGTGATGCCAACATTGCGACTGGTGTGACCAGCACCATCGCTCTGGTGACGAGAGACGCGTCGATCGTGCGCGTGACGCGACCCGCGATCGCAGCTCCCGTGATCCAGACAACGAGCAACGCGTGCTCCGGAACCACGGGCGCCGACGCGGAGAGGAGGAGGACGCCGATGGCGGACACCGACAGCAGGCCGAGCCCTGTCATCGGTGCGGACACGCGCCGCGCGATTGTGTTCACGACACGACCGCCATGGAGCTGCTCGACGGACTCTGCAGGTCGATCAGATCGGTGGTCTCGTCGTCGATCGCCACAGCGAGGTCATCGTCGCGCAGATCGGAGCGGTGGCGGACGAGCGCGTCGGCCCCGACCACGCATGCCAGCCAGGTGGTCCCGAGGAGCCATCCTCCGATCACGTCGGTCAACCAATGCGCGCCGAGGTACGCCCGGGAGAACCCGACGAGCGCGCCGACGCTGATCGCGACCGCCCATGCAGTGACCTGCCGGCGCCACGGCTGGCCAGTGGCGACGATCAGCGCTGCAGCCCCCCAGACGACGACCGGGACGGTCGTGTGACCGGACGGGAACGCAAAGCCGTCGATCACGGCGCCCGGGCCGGTGGGACGTTGTCGGCCGACCAGGTGCTTGATCGCCTGAGACAGCGCGAGCGATCCGCCGAAGGCCGCTGCCATGACTGCCGGTGCCCGTCGACCCCAGCGCTGCCAACCCAAAGTCGCCGCCGCCACAGCGAGCACGATCGCTCCGGTGCCGCCGCCGACGGTCGACACGGTTCGCATGATCGAAGTGAGCCCGGCGGTGCGGTGGGCGTCGAACCACGATGCCACCGGTTGGTCCGCCCGGCTGATGCCGTCGGCGCCGACGACGGCATCAAACGTCTCCGCGAACGCCCACCCCGCCGCACCCACAACCAACAACGCCGCCGACAACACGGTGACGAACGCGCGGGTCGGGCGAAGACGAACGACGATCGGCGCTGCCGCTCGGCGAACCATCTGCGCACCCGGTGACTCCCGAATCCGCACCCCGACCCGGGTGAACGTGGCTCGATGCTCGGCAGCCCATCGAGCTCCAGCCCAGACGGCGAAGCCACAGACGGCGACCGCCAGCACGAGCAGGCTCGCCTGCCCGAACCATCGTTCGACTCGTTTGAAGCTGCTCCCGGCGAAGTACCCGGCGCTCACGACGGCTGGTGCCCACACGACAGCGCCGAGCACGTTCCAGACGAGGAACCTCGGGTAGGGCATGCGAGTCATACCCGCGACACCCGGGACCAACGCCCGCAACAACCCGACCCATCGGCCGAGCAGCACCGCTGGGCCGCCGCGCCGGTCGATGAAGCCCTCGGCTCTCGCCCACCGTTCTTCGCCCACCCAGCGTCCCACCCTGGTCACTCGCACCCGGGGTCCGAAGTGGCGGCCGAGTTCGTAGCCGATCGAGTCGCCCACGATCGCGGCGATCGTCGCGGCGGCGATGAGCACCGGGAGACTCACACGGCCCTGCGACGCCGCGAATCCTCCCACCAGCAGCGCAGCCTCACCGGGAACGACGAGGCCGACGAGGGCTGCCGACTCCGCTGCCGCGAGCAGCGCCACCACGACATACAGCCACGGCGATGCGATTCCGACCAGCGAGTCGATCAACGTGCCCATCCCAAACCATCCTCACGCACAAACGATGACGGCGCCCCCGCCGGCGGGAGCGAGGGCGCCGTCTGTGGGCCGGCCCCACGTGAGAAGGAGGCTACGAACCGGTTCCTGAAGAGACGCTGAATACCGCAGGCCCTCTCGACGCCGTCGACCTCGCCACATTGGGAGTGACCGTCCGCTCGAGGGCATCGGCGGCAGGTCGGACCAGCGTCGCCACGATCACCGATCCGAGAGTCGCCAAGCGGAGGTATGGCATGAAACCAGCCAACGTGATGTCAGAAGCGGCGAGTTCGAGGACGATGGCTCCCGCGATCGCGCACCATGGAATTCGGTGTGGTCGGCGGTCCAGTTCCCAGGCCAGAACGGCGAGGACGAATCCTGCCGTGTAGTAGTGGTGCGTCGCCGGGTCGACGATGAGCCGGGCGCAGATCCCCGCGGCGAAAGCCGCTGGCCACGAGTGGCGGCGCCAGACCACGGCGGCGGTGATGACCAGCCCACCAGCCAACTGAAGCGGCCGAAGCCACCCCGGTGTCACCGCATCCATGAACCCGAGCGCCATGAGGCCCGAGTTCGCGTCGACCTCGACGGCGAACCCACTGATCGCCTCGAGCGTCCCCGATGCACCGACCAGGAACGGCAGCCAGGTCGCAGCGCCCAGCGTGCCGACCACCAACGGTCGCGCCCACCGGAGTCGTCCGGGCACGAGCGCGGCGAGCGGAGCGAAGATCACGGCCCACGGTTTCGCGGCCGCCGCGGCTACCAGCGCAACCACCGCCCACCCCGAACGACGGCGATCGATCAGGACGCCGGCGGTCACGATCGATCCGAGGGCGATCACGTCGTCGATGTGCGTGCTGTACGCCGACAGACGCATCCACACGAACAGGAACGCGAGCCCGACACCGGCGGCCAGCAGTCCACTGCGCGGAAGCGAACGATCGGGGTTGCGCCGGCGAACCGTCACGTCCAGAGCCGCCAGACAGGCGAGACCGGCGAGCGATCCCACCACCATCACCGACCAGACCTCGATCGGGTCCGGCAGCGTTCGAAAGGCGAGCGCGGCGAGGACCGCCAACGGCCCAAACTGGAACTGCGGGTTGGCCCGGTACAGGGCGAGACCTCCCCCGCTCTCATCCCAGGCCACGAGCGCATCGGCCGCACCGGCGAAGTGATACCAGGAGCATGCATGTTCGAACCCGATCAGGATCGTGCTCCCGATGACCGCCACGGCACCCAGGAACATCCACGTCCACCGGGTCGTCGATCCCGGATCCGGATCGATCACGAGGTGACAGTGGCCGATGACAGCGCCGACGCGAGTTCGTCCAGCCCGAACGGCTTGATCAACACCGTCTGCGCGCCCGCAGCCAGCAATCGGTCGCGGTACTCGGGTTCGGCCCGACCCGTGCACACGATCACCGGTACTGCAGCGGCTTCGACGACTTCGATGCCCGACCCGTCGGGCAGGTCGTAGTCGGTGATGACCACCGAGTAGCCGCCACCGATGAGTTCGTCCAACGCCGGGTGGACCCGTTGTATCCACACCGATCCGTATCCCCGGACCTCAAGGTACTTCTGGATGGCCGGGCCGAGGCTTCGATCGTCTTCGACCAACAGCACCCGCACCGCTGCGTCATCGGGACCGGGGATCTCGACCGGTGGCGGGACAGCAGCAGCGTCAGGAGTCCCTATTCCGTTCGCGGTGCCGACCGGAATCGGCTCCGTCTCGATGGAGGTCGGTATGGCGATCGGCGTCTTCGCCGGCCGACGAAGACGACGGACGATGAACCAGCCCATGCAGCCGGCCACGGCGAGATACACCAACCGGTTGGCCCACTCGGCCACCACGGCCGTCGACCCGTACGCGTCGCCCAACCAGAACCCGGCACCGATCAACAACGTGTTCCACGCCGCCGACCCAGCCAGGGTTCGAGGGATGAACCCCCCGAGCGGCATCCGTCGAGCACCGGCCGGAATCGAGACCAGGCTGCGTACCCCTGGGACCATCCGGCCCCACAACACCGCGCGGGAACCGTGACGATCGAACGCGTCCCATGCCCGAGTTGCATCGTCCGCCGACATCAGCGGGATCCGATCGATGATCGCAGTCACACGGGCATCGCCGACAAGTCGGCCCAGGCCGTACAGCACCAACGCGCCGACCACACTGCCGACCGTCGCCCACACGATCGCCGGGACGATCCCGAACTCCCCTTGGGATGCAAGGAAGCCGGCCGCTGGCAATACCGCCTCACTGGGAATCGGCGGGAACAGATTCTCGATGAAGATCACCACACCGACGCCGATCGGCCCGATGGCCGACAAGAGGTCGGCCATCCACCCAGCGACGCCGTCGAGGCCCGCGGCGCCGGTCACCGGTCTATGCCAATCGTCGATTCCATGTTCCGGACGATGACCGTCCGGTCCTGAAGTGGCCCTGAATCAACCTGAGCAGATACTCAGGAGACCCCTCGGATCAGCCGTCCATCAACGTCGGCAAGGAGACGACGAACCGCGCGCCCCCCGAGGTGCTGTCTTCGGCATGCACCGACCCCCCATGAGCGCCGACGATCTCGGCCACGATCGCAAGACCGAGACCGCTCCCACCGTCATCGCGTGCTCTTGCCTCATCGAGACGCACGAAGCGTTCGAAGATCCTCGCGTGGGTATCCGTCTCGATCCCATGACCGTCGTCGTCGATGGTGAACACCACCCGCTCACCGGCATCGGTCAGCGAGAGCCGGATGGACGAATCGGCATGGCGGATGGCGTTGTCGGCCAGGTTCCGGATCACTCGCCGAAGCTGCGCTGGATCTCCGTCGACCCGACCGGCCGACACGCCGGAGACATCGACTCGATGGCCACTCACGGCGCGCACCCGATCCGCTTCCTCGAAGACGAGATCATCGACGTCGACGGGACGTCGGTTCACCTGGAGCGTGTTCTCGTCGGCGCGAGCCAACAACAACAGGTCCTCGACCAGCCGCTGTACACGCAGGTCTTCGACCAGCACGACCTCGGCCAGCTCCTCCATCGTGGTCGAGGCCGGATGCGCCAACGCCACCTCCGCGTGTTGACGGATGGTGGCGACAGGCGATCGCAGCTCGTGCGACGCATCGGACACGAAGCGTCGCTGTCGATCGTGCGACGTCTCCAACCGGTCCAGCATCCGGTTCATCGTCGCGGCGAGACGGGCGATCTCGTCGTCGGTCGCACTCGCAGGTACCCGGCGATGGAGCTCAGAAGCCGAGATCTCCTCGACTTCACGTCGGATCGAGTCGACCGGCGCCAACGTTCGCCCGACGACTCGCCACGAAATTGCCCCGACCAACAACAACAACAGCGGGAGCCCACCCGCGAGGACGGTGACGACCAAGCCGGTCGACTCGGTCACGATCTCGGTCGAACGACCAACCAGGACCGTGAACCGGCCGGTCGGCGCATCGACGTCCTCGGCCACCAACAGGAACGAATGGTTCTCGTCGCTGATGGGTGTCGAATCGATCACCCTCGACTGGCCACTCCCCAGGCTTGCCAGTCGCGGTTCACCCTCGACGTTCTCGCTCGATGACACCACATCGCCGGACGCATCGACGACCTGGATCAACAGGTCCTCCTCGTCATCGACCGCCAGATCCTCCGGCGGCGTCCCCGACTCGAGCACGCTCGCTACATCAGCCGCACGCAACTCGGCGGCGGTCCGAACCTGGTCGGTCAACGAACCCCGCAACAAGATCACCAACGACACCCCGCCCACCAGCAGCGCGACCCCGACAACGCCGACCGAGACGACGGTCGTGCGGACGCGCAGCGACCGAGCCCAACGCCACGAACGACGAGGCTCAGCCTCCATTGGCCGCCATCCTGTAGCCCGAACCGCGGATCGTCTCGATCGACGCTCGGTCGAACGGTCGATCCAGCTTGTTGCGCAGATGACGCACGTACACCTCGATGATGTTCGGATCGCCCTCGAAGTCGTAGTCCCACACATGATCGAGGATCTCCCGCTTCGAGACCACCTCGCCACGGCGGCGCAACAGGAACTCGAGCAGCGCCAACTCCCGCGACGTCAACTCGACCTCCGCATCACCACGCCACGCCTTCCGGGCCGCCGGATCCATCCGCAGATCGCCCGCACTCAACACCGCCGGCCGCGCCTTCGCACCTCGCCGGAGCAAGGCCCGGATGTGCGCAACCAACACCACGTACGAGAACGGCTTCGTCAGATAGTCGTCGGCGCCGGTGTCCAGCGCCTCGGCCTCGTCAAGCTCCCCGTCCTTGGCCGTCAACATCAGGATCGGCGTCCAGTTGTCCGCGTCCCGAAGCGCCTCGCACACCTTGAAGCCATTCATCCCCGGCAACATGATGTCCAGCACGATCACGTCATATGGATTCTCCGTCGCCATCCACAGTCCATCGGTCCCGTCGTTCGCGATGTCGACAGCAAACCCCTCCGCCTCGAGCCCCTTGCGGAGCCCAGCAGCCAAACGCTTCTCGTCCTCGACCACCAGTACACGCATACGACATCCAGTCCGTTCGCCAACATTCTGGACTCATCGTGGGGCAGCGATCCTGAATGCTGGCTGAAGAGTGCATCAGCGACGTCATGATCTCGGCTCCGACCCTGCGATCCTTTCTGCGGGAGACCCCGACGTCGGCGATCATGCGATGCCTTCGGCGACGAGTACGGCCCCGAAGAGAACGAACGACAGTGCAGCCCCGATCCTGACCGCACGTTCGGGGAGTCTCGTCCCGAGTTGTTGGCCGACCACGAGCGCCAGGGCGTCAGCGGCGACCATGCCGAGGGTTGAGCCGAGCCAAGTGCCGACCAGGCCGTGGTTCGTAGCCAGCGTGACGGTCGCCAGCATCGTCTTGTCACCGAGTTCGGCGAGAAAGAACGCCACGCCAACGGCGAGCACGACCGAGCGAGACGTCTGCGCCGCCCTGGCAGCCTCGTCGTCGTCGAGTTCGTCGCCGCGCAGCGTCCATGCCGCGAAGGCGAAGAACGCCACCCCAGCGAGGATCGAGATCGTGTCGGTCGGCAGCGCTGCACCGAACGCGGCGCCGACCAACACGCTGAGGAGGTGCACGACCGCGGTCGCGATGGTGATCCCGATCAGGATCGGCGATGGCCGGTAGCGGGCGGCGAACGCCAACGCCATCAGTTGGCTCTTGTCTCCAAGTTCCGCGACGAAGATGACACCGAAACTGACGAGTGCTGCATCCATGGGATTCCTCCGGGGTTGGACACCCGGAGGAGAGGTGGACACCAATCGACCGGGCGTCGTTGGTACGACACCTGGCCGAAGGTCTTGCTCACCCGCAACTGCGGACCCGGGGACCGGGGCTCATCACCCAGCGTGTCGATCTCCCGGCGTTGGAGCTACTCCCCTTCGCCACCGTCGACGCTATCGGCGATACGTCAGTCTGACTCTGACTCCGTCTCCGAGTCTCTTCCCGAGCCGGACTTTCCGGAGCCGGATGAGCTCGACCCCGATCCAGAGTTGTCGTCGGTCTCGTCTCGCATGCGATCGCCGCCGTGGTCGTCGATGGTCGTGGCCGTGCTGGACCAGGACGACGAGCCTGAAGACGGGCACGGGCCTCTCCCTCCAGAGGATCGCCTGTGGCGCCACCCATCCGAGTTGTCTGGTGTCGGGGCTGTCGACGGTGAAGGCCGGCGCGGTTCGGTGTCACCGACGGAACGCGAGCGCTGGAAGTTCGTTGCCGTCGGTGTCGCTATTGGTGTAGTCGTCACCATTGCCATCGGTTCGTTGCTGGGCGCCGGTTCTCCGAGAGACGTCGAGTCAGATCGTGACCCGGCATCTCGTGAGCCGGCGGCGGAGGATCCGGTGCCGGCGGTCGATCTGGATTCGCTTGTCCTCGAGCTGCACGCTCGACGCAACGGCGAATAGGAACCGGCGAGCGCAACGGTGTACCGACAGGACGGATACCTGCTCACGACCGGCCGATTCGTGGACGGGGCCGAACAACTCGTGGTCACTCTGACCGATGGGCCGCGGCGGCTGGCAAGCGTCGTCGGCGTCGACGAGCACGCGGATCTCGCCGTTCTGGCCATCGATATAGCTGATCTCGGGGTCGCAGCAGACTGGTCTCGACCGAGTCTCGGCTCGTCGATCTCGCTGGTGGGTCGACCTGGCAACAAGTCATCGATCGTGAGCGGTTCGGTCCGAGCGGTGTCCGTGCGTGAGCGACTTCCTGCGGGAACAGCGATCGATGGATTGATCCTCACCGATGTTCCGGCGATGGCCGAGATGTCCGGGGGCGCCGTCGTCGGCGACGACGGATCTGTGGTCGGGTTGGTGAACACGATGCCGTTCGAGGAGACCGCGCACTCCACTGGGGCGGGCGCCGTCGCGGCACCGGTGGTCGAAGTCATCGCAGAGCAGATCATCGCTGACGGGACGGTTCGGCACGCATATCTCGGCGTCGAGATCAGTTGCGCGCAGCTCCGTCGAGGCCAGGAAGTTCGGTCGTGGTGGCGTTCGCGTCTCGGCGTCGAGCCGGCGGGACCGGCCTCGCTGGCTGGTCTCGATGCCGGCGACGTGATCACCGCCATCGGGTCCACCGAGGTCGCGTCCGTCGCGACGTTGGTTGGCTCACTCCGCGAACGAAGGCCGGGAGAACTGGTCACGCTGCGCGTACACCGCGAGAACGTCGAGCAGGTCCGAGTGCGGCTGGGCTCCATGCCGAGCGGGGAGTGATCAGGAGGCTCCGACGACAGCGATCGCGGCCAAGGCGCCGACGGCAATCCGGTACCAGCCGAAGACTTCGAGGCCACGGCCCTCGATCCATCGCACCATCGCGGATCAATGCCATCGCAGCGACGAACGCAACGACCAGACCCACCAACGGCGTCGCGATCCCGAACGCCTCGACGATGTCGTTCCCACTGCGCACCAGTTCGTAGGCCGACGCCGCACCCAGCGTGCCGAGACCGAGGAGAAAGCTGAACTCCACCGCGGCCTGGACGGTGAGGCCGATGGCCATCCCCGCCATGATCGTGACCAGGCTACGGCTCACCCCTGGCCACAGCGCCAGCCCTTGCGCGACACCGATCAGGAGCGCGCCGGGAGTCCGTAGCTGCTCGAGGTCGGTAGAGCCGCCGGTCGTCCAACCAGGTCATGCACCTGGACCGCGCGAACAGCGACGGACGAACACGGCGGCTGGGTTGGCCCGGACGCGGGCGCTCGAGGAGCTAAAGCGCCGCAGCGCGGCTCGGTCAGCCCGCCATCTCTCGGATTGTCCACACGAGCGCGATGCCAACGATGAGCGATAGGCCGATCATCAGAACCACCTCAGCGATCTCCCGCCGAGACCTTCGTGCCCGGAACACGGGCCGATGGAGTCGAAACATCGTTCAGGGCGCGGTGAGCATCAGCTCGCGCGCTCACTGAAGTGGTGGCGGGTCAACTCGTGGGGGTCAGCATCGCCTCCCGGAGTGGTGGGGTTGGCGTGAAGGTGGACATCGACCAGACGATGGATGTCATGGAGTAACCCGTGGCGCACCCGCTCGAGGATCTCGTGACTGGCCGACACAGTCAGGCCGGAATCGACCGTCACCTCGGCGTCGGCGTGGAGTTCGTGCCCGATCCAGCGCACGCGCACTCGATCTACCGATCGGATGTCACCGTCGGCGGCCAAACCGGTGGTGATCCGATCAGGTAGCTCCGGGTCGACGCCGTCCATGAGACGTCGGTAGATCTCGCTCGCAGCCCTGCGCAAGACACCCAGAATGGCCAGTCCGATCCCGATGCCGATGACCGGGTCGAGGATCGGTGCACCCATCGCGGACCCAAGGGCGGCGCCGACCACCGCCAACGATGTGAGCCCATCGGTGCGGGCGTGCAGCCCGTCAGCAACCAAAGCCGCCGAGCCGATACGTCGACCGACACGAATCCGGTATGAAGCAACCAGCTCGTTGCCGAAGAAGCCCACGATCCCAGCAGCGAGCACC
>JAPKDO010000095.1 GCA_028822535.1 Acidimicrobiales bacterium | reverse complement strand
CCGACAGCGAGCTCGACCGGTGGCGCGAAGCCGAACTGTCGCGGGCGTCGGCCACGGCCCCGCACGAGGCCGCGCGCGAACTCGCGCAGCACGCGATCGAACTGCTCGGCGCCCGTTCAGCCGTCGTCTTGATCGAGGGCATCGGCGACACGGTCCGCGTCTCGGCCGGGCCCACCGCCACCGAGGACGTCTACGGGTCCGGGTCGCGGATGCGCCTCCTCGACGACGACGGCGTGCCGTGTGGCTCGATCGCCGTGTCGGTGCGCTCCGACGGCCGCCCCTACACCCCTCGCCATGAGCGGATCCTCGACTCGCTCGCCGAGCGGGTGTCGACGACCCTGCACCAACTCTCGCTGCTCACCGATGTCCAGGCCGAGCGCAAGAAGCTCGCCGATCTCTTCGGTTCGTCGTCCGATGGCATCTTCTCGGTCGGCTCGGACCTGCGAGTGAAGTCGTGGAACCCCGCGATGGAGCGCATCACCGGCGTGTCCGAGTTCGCCGCCATGGAGAAGCACGTCAGCGAGTCGTTCCGGCCGACCGACTCTGATGGCGCCGCCCGTCACGGCTCGACCGACCCGGGGCGCAGCGGCGCCATGGTCGAGTCGATCATGTTGTCGATCGACGTCGGCGACGAACAGCGCTGGCTCACGTGCTCGTACGCTCCGCTCTCCGACGGCGGCTACGTCGTGATCGCCCGCGACGACACCGAACGCAAGAAGCTCCAGGACGACAAGGACGGCTGGATCGCCCAGGTCTCTCACGAGCTCCGGACACCGCTCACGCCGATCAAGGGCTTCATCCACACGCTCATGCGCCGGGATGCCCAGCTCAGCACCGATGACCGGCAGAAGATCTACGGCATCATGCTGCGCGAGGAACAACGCCTCGAGGGGCTCGTCAACTCCCTCCTGCGCTCGACGCAGCTCGACACCGACGGCCTCGTCACCGACATCGCGCCGGTCGACTGGGCGGCGGTCGTCACCGAACAGGTCGAGTTGTTCCGGCGCCAGGATCCCAGTCGCACGATCGAGGTCACCATCGGTGGCGACGTCCGCCAGGCCACCACCGACGTGGACGTCGCCACCGGGGTTCTCACCAACCTGCTCTCGAACGCGCTGAAATACGCCGATGCCGGCACGCCGATCGAGGTGCACGTCGAAGCCGTCGAGACCGACGACGGCGGCGACGACGTCCTGACCAGCGTCGTCGATCACGGGCCGGGAATCCCCCGGTCCGACCAGGGCCGAGTGTTCGACAAGTTCACTCGGTTGGGCGATCACCTGACCAGACCACAACAGGGTGTGGGGCTCGGGCTCTACATCGCTCGACGGTCGGCGCAGAAGCTCGACGGCAAGCTGTGGGTCGAGACGACCGACGGTGGCGGTTCGACGTTCCGGTTCACCCTTCCCATGGCCGCGCCGACACCACGACGCCGAGTTCCGCTCGAGGCACCGGCCGCTCGCTGATCCGGGCGTTGCGATCCGCAAAGCTCGGTCCGTGACCGACCGTCCACCGCTCGACACCACGGCAACGGTCGCGCGGGCCTACGCCGACGTCTCCGACCGCTACATCGACCTGTTCGGCGTCCGAGTCCGCGGTGCACGCCGACGACGTGGCCTTCATCGCACGACATCTCGCCGAAGGACCCGGTCCGGTTCTCGACGTCGGCTGTGGCCCGGGGCATCTCACCGCCCACCTGCGATCGCTCGGCGTCGATGCGAGCGGGGTCGACGTCGTCCCGGAGTTCATCGCCCACGCCCGAGCCACCCATTCGACCGGCGCCTACGAGATCGGCGACATCCGCGCGCTGGCGGTCGCCGATGCATCCACGGCTGGTCTGCTCGCGTGGTACTCGCTGATCCACATCCACCGCAGGACCTCGACCCGGTTCTCGCCGAGCTGCGTCGGGCGATCACTCCCGGGGGAATCCTCGTGCTGGGATTCTTCATCGGCGAGGACATCGCCGCCTTCGACCACAAGGTCACGACGGCGTACCGCTGGCCGATCGACGCGTTGGCCTCACGCCTGCGGCGGGCCGGCTTCCGTGAGATCGATCGATTGCAGCGTCCGGCCGAGGGCGACGCTCGACCCCACGGCGCGCTGGCCGCGACCGCCGACTGAGCGCACTGGACGATCGGTGTCCTGTCAGAGCGCGAGATGGAGGCGCAATGCCTCGTCCAGCGCAGCGACCTGCGGAGCGTTCAGCTGACCCACCTTGGCCCCGACTCGTTCCACAGCAACCGATCGAACCTGCTCCGCTTGCGCCTTCGAATCGCGATCAAGGCCACCATCGCCGGCCGGGAGCATCACCTGGAACGGGTACACGCGCTTCGTGTTCGAGGTCACGGGAACGACGGTCACCACGCCTCGCCCGAGGCGGCTGGCCGTAGTGTTCGCGCCGTCGTTGCTCACGACCACGGCCGGGCGTGGCTTGTTCGACTCGGCACCGCGGACGGGATCGAGATCGACCCAACGAATCTCGCCACGTCGCATCAGCCGACACCGTCGGCGACTGCGGCATCCCAGAGTTCGCTGTCCTCGCTCTCGTCCCACTCCGCCCATGCGTCTTCGTAGGCGGCGCCCAGCTCCGAAGCGCGAAGGAGGCGGACCGCCTTGTGCAACACGGCCGACCGAGACGCGAGCTGGCGGTCTCGGGCGTAGGAATCCAAGTAGTCCACATCCTCATCTGGCATGCTCACGCTGATCTTCACACTTTGATGCTACCTCCAGTAGCACGATTCGCCTACCACACCGAGTGCCCGCGACACCTGGACGGATCGGCCCACATTCGGGATGTTTCGTCCACACGTCGACATTGCACGGCAGTTATGTCCGTGCGAAAGGCGGCGGTTTCACCTCCGCGCGATCGGCACGTCGGAGCGTCTCTTGTTCTGTGGCTGTGGGTTTGCGCTGGCGCAACTCAGGCGCCACAGAACGTGCAAGCCCCAGCTGATCCGGGACCGAGTGCGGGATCTTCGGCGGCCTCGCAACCGTTCGTAGACAGCCTCGGCCACGACCTATCGCTCATGGACGGATTCTGGCCACCTACCTGTCAGACCTTGCTGTCGAACTCAGGACTCGGTGATCGTGACCGACTCGATGATGTGCGTGGTCGACGGCGTGCCACCGGCGGAGCCGTCGGCCTCGATCGCCTCGACGACGTCCATGCCCTCGATGACCTGACCGAACAGGGAGTAGTTGGCGGTGCCGCCGACGGCGTCGACGAGGGTCTGGGCGCCCTCTTCGCTCGTGACGATGAAGAACTGGCTGCCATTGGTGTCGGCCCCCGAGTTGGCCATGGCGAGGGAACCCGCCTGGTAGTCCTCGGGGTCGGGGAGCTCGTCTTCGAACCGGTAGCCCGGCCCGCCGGTGCCGGTGCCGAGCGGATCGCCGCCCTGGAGCACGAAGTCGGGGATCACGCGGTGGAACGTGAGGCCGTCGAAGTACTTGTAGCGGGCGAGGTAGACGAAGTTGTTGACGGTGATCGGAGCGTCGTCGTCCGCCAGTTCGATCTCGATCGTGCCGGCGTCGGTGACCATCGTCGCGGTGTAGGTCTTGGCGGTGTCGATGCACATGTCGGGGGCAGCCGGGAACTCCTGCACCTGGTCCTCGGAGCCGTCAACGGCCGGGCACGGCAGCGGATCGGCGTCGGGCTCGGGCTCGTCGGGGACCGAGTCCTCGGGTTGCGTGTCGTCCGGCGTCGAGTCCTCGGGCGTGGAGTCGCCCGGATCCTCACTGTCGTCGACGGCGGTGGTGTCGGTCGTCGCCGCTGTCTCGTCGCCGTCGTCGTCCCGGGTCAAGATCGAGAACACGATCGCGAATCCGACGAACGCCACGACGAGCGCGCCGATCATCAATCCGCGTCGGCGCACATTCTCTCGTTGTTCACCCTTGCGCAGCTCGTCGATCTTGGCCTGACGGGCCTGCTTCTGCCGTTCACGCTTTTCGGTACCCACGGCCGAGGGACCGTACTCGGTGTCGTGGGTACCGATGGAGTCATCCGTGTGCGGGTACCAGCCGGGCGTAGTACGTGGACGAATCCGATTGCCCTCGCTACTGTGCGTAGCACTGCGGCCCGTTTCCGGGTCATTTCATGACATGTCGGTCCATCGGCATGTCGGGGAGCGCAGGTGCACCGACCGGGAGTCCCTGGCGGAGAGGGAACAGCGACGATGGCGAACGAGGAACAGGACAGCCAATCGACCTTCTCGGTCGAGGTGGGCCAGCGCCTCCGTGCGGTACGACGGCTGCGGAAACTCTCCCTCGACGACGTCGAACGCGAGAGCGGCGGACAGTGGAGTGCATCGGCGATCGGCGCCTACGAGCGTGGATTCCGAAACCTGAGCCTGCCGCGTCTCCGCGAACTCGCCGAGTTCTACGACGTACCGATGTCGGTCCTCCTCGGCGAGTCCGACGACGAGGACGACGGCGACCGCCCATCGAAGGTCATCCTCGACCTGGTCGCGCTCTCGGGCATCCCCGAAGCCGAGGCGATCCACCGGTATGCCCGGTCGATCATCCTCGAACGAGGTGACTTCAACGGACGGGTGCTCTCGATCCGCAGAGACGACCTCCGCGCCATCTGCTCGCTCCTCCATGCCACCGAGACCCAGACGCTGCAGCAACTGCGCGACTGGGAGGCCTTGGTCGAAGTCAGCTAGGTCTGACCGGTCGGGCGCTCTACGGTCGAACACGTGAGTCGAATCACCGTCCAGAAGTTCGGCGGGACGTCCGTCGCTGATCCCGACCGGATCCGAGAGGTCGCCGACCACGCGGTGCGTACCCGCAAGCGCGGCACCGATGTGGTGTTGGTCGTCTCGGCCATGGGCAAGGAGACAGACCATCTCCTCCGCCTGGCGGACGACGTGTCCCGCACCAAGCCGTCGCGCGAGATGGACATGCTCATCACTGCGGGCGAACGAAAGGCGATGTCGCTCGTCGCGATGGCGATCTCGGACCTCGGCGTGTCGGCCCAATCCTTCACGGGCTCGCAGGCAGGGTTCATCACCGACACCACCCACACCGACGCCAAGATCGTCGAACTGCGCCCCGACCGGATCGCGGAAGCGATCGCGGCCGGCTGCATTCCCGTGATCGGCGGGAGCCAGGGAGTCTCCACCGACAAGAACGTGACCTTCCTCGGCCGAGGCGGTTCCGACACCACCGCCGTCGCCATCGCCCATGCGCTCGGCGCCGAGATCTGCGAGCTCTACACCGACGTGGCCGGCGTCTACTCCGCCGACCCGCGCATCGTCTCCAAAGCCGGCCGCATGCCCGAGATCAGCTTCGACGAGCTGCTCGAGATGACCGCCACCGGCTGCCCGAAACCCGCAATGCGCTCGGTCGAATTCGCCCGGCGCCACGAGGTCAAGCTGCACATCCGGTCCGCCTTCACCTGGGAGGCCGGCACCATCGTCAAGGAGCACACCGAGTTGGAACAGGCCGTCGTCAACGCCGTCACCCACGACACCAGCGAGGCCAAGGTCACGGTCTCGGGCGTGTCCGATCAGCCCGGGATCGCCGCCCGCATGTTCACCGTGCTGGCCGACTCCGGCATCAACGTCGACATGATCGTGCAGAACACGTCCGATCACGGCCGGACCGACATCTCCTTCACCGTGCCCCACGCCGAGGCGGAAGACGCCACCGAGCTGATCAACAGCTTGTCGGGCGAGGTCGGGGCGGCAGCGTGTGGCTTCGACCACGACATCGGCCGCGTCTCGGTCGTGGGCGCCGGCATGAAGTCGAACCCGGGCGTCGCCGCCAAGATGTTCCAGGTCCTGGCCGACAACGACATCAACATCGAGATGATCTCGACCTCCGCGATCCGGATCTCCTGCGTGGTGCAGCAGTCGCAGGTCGAGGACGCCGTCGAACTCCTCCACACCGCGTTCGGCCTCGACGTCTGAGCGAACCCGTCGGCCGCGAGCGGCCTTCGGGGTTCGTCGACCAATGCTCCGCATTGGTCTGTGGGTCATGGCCCGATTGCTCGTACCCTGGATCGGATGCAGGCAGGAATGAAGGTCGGAATCCTCGGAGCCACGGGCCAGGTCGGCGGCGTGATGCGTCGTCTCCTCGTCGAGCGTGACTTCCCCGTGGCCGAGATGCGCTACTTCGCATCGTCGCGCTCGGCGGGCAGCACGCTCCCGTGGGGTGACACCGGCATCACCGTCGAGAACTCCGGCGAGGCCGACTACTCGGATCTCGACGTCGTCCTCGCCTCGGCCGGGGCGACCGCATCGCGAGCGCTCGCCGAGAAGATCGCCGCCTCCGGACCGATCGTCATCGACAACTCATCGGCGTTCCGCATGGACGATCGGGTCCCGCTCGTCGTCCCCGAGGCCAACGCCGACGCGCTCGACGACATCCCGATCGGCATCGTCGCCAATCCCAACTGCACGACCATGGTGGCGATCCCCGTGCTGGCGCCGCTCCACGCCGAGGCCGGTCTCGAGTCGCTCGTGATCTCGACGTACCAGGCCGTCTCCGGCGCCGGTCTCTCGGGCGTCGACGAACTCGACTCTCAGATCCGCAAGGTCGGCGACAAGGCCCCGGGCCTCACGCACGACGGTCGGGCCGCCGAGTTCGGCGAGCCCGACAACTTCGTGAAGCCGATCGCCTACAACGTCGTCGCCCTCGCCGGCGATCTCGTCGACGACGGCAGCGAGGAGACGAACGAGGACCAGAAGCTGCGCAACGAATCGCGCAAGATCCTCGGTCTTCCCGACCTCCCCGTCTCCGGTACCTGCGTGCGTGTCCCGGTCTTCACCGGCCACTCGCTGAGCATCAACGCCCGGTTCTCGAAGGACATCTCCCCGGCCCGGGCCCGCGAGATCCTCGCGTCGGCTCCGGGCGTCCGCCTGTCCGACGTGCCGACGCCGCTCGACGCCGCCGGGATCGACGACACCCTCGTCGGCCGAATCCGCGCCGACGAGACCGTCGAGCACGGCCTGGCGCTCTTCCTGGCCGGCGACAACCTCCGCAAGGGCGCCGCCCTCAACACCATCCAGATCGCCGAAGAACTCAACCGACGCCGCTCCTGAACCGGCGCCTCCGAACTGGATCTAGCGTCAATTCCCGTGCGGGGTTCGCCGCGATTGACGCAAGATCCCGTGTGGGGGTCGTCAGCAGGAGCAGGGCTGGGTGTCGCAGACCGGGCAGCCAGCCGCATAGCGCTGGGCGGCCTCGTCGAGACTGAGGCCCAGCTGGTGGGCCAGCGACGCGACCCAGGCGATCACGTCCCCGAGTTCGTGGAGCTGTTGTTCGGGCGTGCCCTTGCGCGCGGCTTGCGCGAGCTCGCCGACCTCTTCGCACAGCCATGCGACCGTGGGGGCGATGCCCCGGCCGGCGTCGCGGTCGCCGTAGGTCGCGGCGATGCTCGCCTGCAGTTCGGCTAGTTCCATGAGACCGTCTCCATGCGCATCCACGCTAACGAGCGGCGCGCTGGCCACACTGAGTGTCGATGCGTCAGATGGCTCGGGGAGCGCTGGCCGCACTCGCGCTGATGGTGGCCGCGTGTGGCGACAACGGTGGTGACACTCCGGCGACCGCGAGCGCTCGGCCGGTCCCGGCCACCGACCTGGCGGCGTCGTCACGGCTCGCGGCTCCCGACACGGTGGTCGGGCAGGCCGGATCGCTCACGATCGCCGTCACGAGCCCCGACGGCATCGACTCCGCCGGACTCGACGCCGCCGCATCCGCGCTCATGGGCCGACCTGACACGACCGTGGCGGTGGTCGCACCGGCCACCGACGTTCGCTCCGCTCCCGCGACTCGATCGTCGACCACGATCCAGCCCATCGACGGCACGACCATGACCGGCCACCCCGCATCGGTGGTGAACGGCGGGGTCCTCGACGTCATCGACTCACTCGCCGCTCGGCCCGATCGGCCCGACCTCGTCGTGATCGGCCTGACCGACGACACCGCCGAGACCTCCGCAGCGCTCGTCGCCGCCCGCGCCGCGACCCACGCCGGACTGCCGGTCATCGTCGTCGCGGTCGGGGGTGCCGATCCCGACCTCGCCGGCGCCGCCCTCCTCCTGGCGACGGTGACGGACTACGAACTCGACACGTTGCTCGATGAGGCGTACGTGCACGTCCTGACGGTCCCGGCCTGCGACGCCGGATTCGTCCGGGGTCCGGTCTTCGTCGACGTGGCGCCGGTCGATGTCGCTGCCCCCGACGCCGACTGCACCAGCCCCGAGGTCGGCCCGTTCGGCGACGAGCACGCTGCCTGGGCCGCTGGTCACGCCACCGTGGCCGGTCGACCCAGCGTCATCCCGTAGTCGGACGTCGGCCGGCAGGTCGATGACGAGCCGTCGGTCGAAGACGTACCGTCGACGCCGTGAGCACTCTCACCGTCCTCGCGTTGGCCGTGTTCGCTCACGCGCTCGTATCGAAGCGATTGACGACGACGATCGTCACGGCGCCGATGGTGTTCGTGGCCATCGGGCTGGTCACGGGGCCCGAGGCGCTCGACATCGCCGGCATCGACCTTGGGTCGGACGAGGTCATCGCGCTGGCGGAGTTGACGCTGTCGGTCGTGCTCTTCTCCGACGCGGTTCGGGTCGACGCCCGCAGGGTCCGGAGCTTCGTCGGGATCCCCGCTCGCATGCTGGGCGTGGGCCTTCCACTCGTCATCGGCTTCGGCACCGTGGCGACCCGCTTCCTCCTCGATCTCGACTGGACCGAGGCGGCCGTGCTCGCGTCCGTCCTGGCGGCGACCGACGCCGCGTTGGGACAAGCGGTGCTGACCGACGAGAGCGTCCCGGCCCGGATCCGCAGTTCACTGAACGTCGAGTCCGGGCTCAACGACGGCCTCGCACTTCCGGCTGTCACGTTGTTCGTCGCCATCTCCGTCGCCGAGTCCGACGCCGAACCGGCATCGTTCTGGATTCGTTTCGTCGCCGAACAGATCGGCTACGGCGTCGCCGCCGGCATCGCTGTGGGCCTCGTCGGCGGGTGGTTGCTACTCCGCGCCGACCGGGGAGGCTGGGTCGACGGCATCGACGGACAACTCGCCGCCTTCGCCCAGGTGGGCATCGCATTCGTCGTCTCGCATGCGATCGGCGGGAACTCGTTCATCGCGGCGTTCGTCGCAGGCATGACCTTCCGATTCATCGGCGGTGACACCGCCGAGTCCAAGACTGCGTACACCGAGGACAGCGGCCAACTGTTGGCGAGCATCACGTTCGTGGTGTTCGGCAACGCGTTGCTCGGTCCGGCCCTCGACGAACTGACCGTGCCCATCGCGGTTCTCGTGGTCGCCATGCTCACCGTCGTGCGCATGGTCCCCATCGCGGTCTCGTTGATCGGCACGGGACTACGGATGCCAACGATCGCGTTCCTCGGCTGGTTCGGGCCACGCGGACTTGCGTCGATCCTGTTCGTGTTCACCGTGATCGAGGAGACCGATCAGCAGATCGACGGAGATCTCTACGTCGTCGTGGCCTGGACGGTGCTCGCGTCCGTGACGCTCCACGGCGTGACCGCGAGTTGGGGTGCCCGTCGGTATGGGGCCTGGTTCGCGTCGCACCGGGCGGAGATCGACGACGACACGCCGATGCCCGAAGGACCGATGGACGACACCGAGGAACCGATGCGACCGCGTTGGCACCCGCGCCGGAAACCAGACGTCAGCGAGTGACCTCGCGCAGGAGCCCGGTGTCGACGTCGTAGACGAAGCCACGCACGCGCTTGTGCGCGAGGAACGGACTCGCCTCGATGCGGCCCATCGACTGACGCACGCTCTGGTCGAGGTCGGTGAACGCTTCCATGGCGAACGAGGGCCGGATGCCGGTCTCGGACTCGATCTCGTCCTTCAACTCGTCGTCGCGGAACGTGAGCCCACCACAGCGCGTGTGGTGGACGAGCGCGATCTCCTCGGTGGCGAGCTTGCGCTGGGAGATGATGAGCGACCGGATCACGTCATCGGTGACCACGCCGCCCGCATTGCGGACGATGTGTGCCTCGCCGAGTTCGAGTCCCAACATCGCGAAGACGTCGAGGCGCGAGTCCATGCAGGTGACCACGGTGAGCTTGCGCTGGGGAGCGGTCTCGAGGCCGGGCTCGTGGAAGTTCTCGGCGTAGTCGGCGTTCGCTGCGACGAAGTCATCGATCGTGCTCATGGGCAAGATCGTCCATCACCACTCCAGCTCGTCGCAACCCCGGTGACTCTCCGGCTCGACCTGCAGCGTGGCGTGCGCGATCGAATAGCGGCCCTGGAGCAGGTCGCGCGCCTGGTCGAGGACCCGGTGACCGTCGGCCTCCTCCTCGATCACGAGGTGCACCGACGCGTTCTCCATCTCGGAGGTGAGCGTCCAGACGTGAAGGTCGTGCACGTCGATCACGCCGTCCAACGAACCGAGATCGGCGGCGATGCCAGGGAGGTCGGTGCCGGGCGGCGCCGCCTGCAGCAAGACTCGGACTGCCTGACTCCCCAAACGGTAGGTCCTCGGCAGGATCCACAGACCGATGGCGGCGCCGACCACGGGGTCGACCCACGTCCACCCGAACACCTCGAGGAGGATGGCGGCGACGATCACACCGACCGAACCGAGCGTGTCAGCCAACACCTCGAGGTAGGCACCCTCGACGTTGATGCTCTCCTTTGCCCCTTCCCGCAACAGCGCGAACGCGATCAGGTTCACGACCAGCCCGAGCGACGCCACCACCAGCATCGGCACGCCCAACACCTCGGGCTCGTCGGTGACGCGTCGTAGCGCCTCGATCAACACGTAGATCGCCACGCCGAAGAGCAGGAGCGCATTGACGAACGCGGCGAGGATCTCGAGCCGGTACAACCCGAAGGTGTGGTGCCCGGCGTCGTCGCGGCGGGCGTGGCGGCTGGCCAACTGGATCGCTGCGAGGGCCATGCCGAGGCCGATGACGTCGGTGAGCATGTGACCGGCGTCCGACAGGAGTGCCAACGAGTTGGTGAGGACGCCGCCGACGGCTTCGACCACGAAGAAGACGCCGATCAGCCCGAACGCGATCGCCAGCCGCTTCTGGTGGCGCGCGCCGGCGCGGAGCGCGCCGGCGCCGTGGTTGTGCGAATGCTCGTGACCCATCAGTCGTCCTCCCGATCGGCCGTGGGTTCCCGATGCGACAGATGCTCACGCGACAGATCGAGCAGTTGGCGCACGTGGTCATCGTCGAGCCGATAGAAGATCGACCGTCCGTCGCGCCGATTGCGCACGATCGCGGCGGTCCGCAACAGGCGCATCGCATGCGAGACGGTCGTTTCCGAGGTCTCCACCAGGCGCGCGAGATCGCCGACGTTCATCTCCCCGTGTTCGAGGAGTGCGTAGAGGATGCGTACCCGGGTCGGTTCGCCCAGCAGCTTGAAACCTTCTGCGAGCTCGGTCGCTTCATCAATAGACACCTGCACATCTGTGAAGATAATGATCTGGTTTGGCGAGCGCAAACCCCGGGATGCATGGCGCGTATCGTTCGGCCATGACCGATCACGTCGAAGTCAGCCGCACGATCGCCGCCACGCCCGAAACGGTGTGGAACGCCATCACCGATGTCACACGCATGGGCGAATGGTCGCCGGAGTGCCACACCTGCGAGTGGAACGACGGATCGTCGGGGCCCGAGGTGGGCGCTTGGTTCACCGGTCACAACAAGAACGGCGAGTTCGAGTGGACGACGGAGTGCGAGGTCGTCGAAGCCGTGCCCAACGAGGTGTTCCGTTTCGACGGCGTGTTCGGCGACCTGCGCTTCGCCAAGTGGGGCTATCGGATCGAGGCGACCGACGACGGTTGCATCGTGACCGAGAGCTGGGAGGAAGGTCGGCCGCCCGAGGTGATCGAGATGACCAAGTCGATGTCGGGTGTCGACGACCGTGTCAGCCACAACCGGGCCGGGATGGAACAGACCCTGGAGCGGCTCGCCGCCGCAGTCGAGTAGACGTCGGTTTCGACGGGCAGCCACCGTCGATAGGTCGACCCGCGACGTGACGGTAGGTGCCCCTATCTCGTAAGGTCATCCCCCGTGAGCACGCCGTCCGGATCGATCGCCATCTGTGCGGGTCCCGACTGCGCGAAGGACCGCCGCAAGGACTTCCGCCGCCTCCGCGACGGCCTCGGCGACTGCGACGTGGTCACGACGAAGTGCATGGGCGTCTGCCATGGACCGGTCGCCGTGCTCGGCGCCGACTCCGAGCGGCCGGTGGTCGTGCAGCGGGTCCGGACCGCCAAACAGGTGAAGTCGCTCCGCCGCCTCGCCCGACGCGGGGGCGACGTCCCCGACCGTCTGCGCCAGGTCACGAAGCCGAAGAAGCGCCGCACGGCGCTCGCCCGGGCTCGAGCCCAGATCGCCTGAGCCTCTGCCCGGGTGGCGGTGTCTCACCGCCCCGGACCAGGGTCGTCGGCCTCCGGCAACGTCACGACGAAGGTCGCCCCCCCGCCAGGGGTGTCGTCGACGTGCAGATCGCCCCGGTGTGCCTCGACGATCTGGAGAGCGAGCGCGAGGCCGAGGCCGGCGCTCCCGACGTTGTTGGTGCGAGCGTCGTCCGCCTGGAAGAACGGCTCGAAGATCCGCTCGCGATGCTCCGGAGCGACGCCACCGCCGTGGTCGACCACCTCGACGACGGCCGCACTGGCATCGCGACGGGCGACGACCTCGATGGTCGTGGTCGGCGGCGTGTGGCGACACGCGTTCGCGACGAGGTTGAGGATCGCCTGGTGCAAGGACTCTCGATCTCCGCCGACCATCAGGGTGGGTGCGAGTTGGCTCACGAGTTCTCGGTCGGG
>JAPKDO010000438.1 GCA_028822535.1 Acidimicrobiales bacterium | reverse complement strand
CACGTAGTAGCCGCCGAGCAACGTGGCGGCGGCGATCTCCGCCGTCGTGTCCGGTCCGAGGCGAACGCCTCGGTCGACCTCGAAGGCCACGACCACCTGCCCCCGCTCGTGGTCGGCTTCGACGCCGGTGACGCTCCCGACGGACACGCCGGCGACGCGCACGTCTGCACCGTTGTCGAGGCCGCCGGCACGGTCGAACACCGCGCTGAGTTCGTACCGATCGTCGAAGATCCCCGACGTCCCGACGAGGATCGAACCGCCGACCAACAGCGCGACGAGCGCCAGACCCACGACGCCCATGAGGACCTGGTCGCGGTCGCGGAAGCTCTTGACCTGCGGGAGTCTCATGCGCCCTCGTCCTCGAAGAACAGGAGCGGGATCGGGCAGGCGCCAGGCCCGGCCGAGACGCACAGCAGATTGACCCGGAGGTACGGACCGCGGTTGATGGTGGGGAGGACGGCATCCATCATCGCGGGCATGGTCCGGATCGCCTGTTCCACCAGGTCGAGGTCGCCCACGACCGTTCCGGTGAGAGCGGCGACGTGTTCCAGGACGCGGCCGAGGTCGTCCTCGCTGCGGGTCAGCAGCGTCTCGGTGCCGTCTGCGACGACCGCGAACTCGGCCAGGGCGGTGGAGATGAGGTCGTCGGTGGCGTCGAGGGTCTCGGTGACCGACGCGAGGTTGGTGACCATCGCCGCGATCTGGTCGTCCCGCGACGCAACCGCCCCGGCGATGGTGTCGTAGTCGGCGAGCATCTGGCCGAGCAGCGCCTCACGGTCGGCGAGCACCTCGCTCAGCGACCCGAGGTCGGCGAGCAGTTCGTCGTAGTTTCCCTCGTTCCCCTCGAACGCGGTGACGAGGGTGGTGAGGATCCGGTTGACCTGCTCGGGCCCGACAGCCTGTGCCAGGGGAGAGAGTTGGTTGACGACCCGGCCGAGGTCGACGACGTCGTCGGACTCGACCACGGTGTCGCCATCGGTGAGCATGGCGCCATCGGAGCCCGGTTCGATGGACAGGAACCGTTGGCCGATCAGGTTGCGCCAACGCACGGCCACGGAGGAGTCCGTGGGGATGTCGACGTCCTCGTCGACCACGAACCGGACGACGGCGGTGCCGTCGACGACGTCGATGTCGGACACCCGGCCGATGGGGATCCCGGCGAGGCGCACGCCGTCGCCGTCGTACAGGCCGGCGACGTCGTCGAACGACGCGACCAACTCGTAGCTGTCGTCCGGGTCGGCGCCGGTGATCTCACCGGCGATCCACCAGGTGAGCGTGGCGGACACGGCTGCGAAGATCGCGAGGCGGATGGCGGCCGATCGCATCAGCGATCGCTCCCGACCGGACCGACCAGTACGTCGACGATGTCGAGGAGGTCACCGTCGACCGTGGCTGCGGAGACCGTCTCGCCACCAGGGTGTGCCGGCGTCGCGATCTGTTGTGTCGGCAGCGCCACGCCGCCCTCGGGCAGGAGGCAGATCCCGTACACCAAGCAGAGATCGACGGTGATGAAGCCCTTCAGCGCCGTCAGCTTCTTGCCGTCGGGGCCCGGGAGTCGCATCCCGGCCCCGAGCATGTCGAAGAACGCCCCGACGGCGTCCATCGATGACGGAAGGAGTTCGCGCTCGCTGTGGATGCCGGCCATCACGTCGGCCACGGCGCGCACGGTGAGGTCGAACTCCTCGGAGGCGTCGTCGAGCAGGGTGCCGGACCGCAGCGCGATGGTGGCGGCGGCGTCGAGGATGCCGGCCACGTCGGCGTCACGACCGCCGACGAGGTCGGCGACCGACCGGTAGGTGTCGATGCGGTCGAGGAACGTGGCGCTGCGAGCGGCGATGGTCGAGGACAGTTCGGCCACGTCCGGGAGGAACCGGGTGAGCTCGTCCCGGTGGTCGTGCGCGATGTCCACGAGTGTGGTGGCGCCGTCGATCGTCTCGCCGATCTCGTCGCCACGACCGTTCACCCCGGTGGAGACCGCGTCGAAGATCTCGATGACATCCTGGGTGTCGATGCCGGCAAGGAGTGAGGTCGTGTCCGCCAGCACGCTGGTGAGCTCGTTGCGGATCGTGGCGGTGGCGATCTCGTCGCCGTCCGAGAGCAGGGCGCCCCTGGTCGGTCCTGGCTCGGGGATGAGGGAGATGAACTTGGGGCCGAAGACCGACAGTGGCTCGACCCGGGCTGCGACCGTGGCCGGGACCTCGACGCCTTCGTCGATGGCGAAGCTGAGCCGCGCACGGCCGTCGTCGAGGAGTTCGACGCCGGTGACGGTCCCGACGTTGACGCCGCGCATCTTCACGTCGGTGCCGCCGTCGGTGAAGACCCCCTGGGTCGAGCTCGGGAACTCGGCGGTGAGTTCGTAGGTCGGTTCGAAGTAGCCCTCGCCGTACCGCAACAGCACGACCGACACCGCGGCCGTGAACAGA
>JAPKDO010000094.1 GCA_028822535.1 Acidimicrobiales bacterium | reverse complement strand
TCATGCGTGGCGTGGTCTCGAGTGGTCGGGTCATGCGTGGCGTGGTCTCGAGTGGGCTTGACCCCTTCACTCTGGGGACACCCCTAGACCTGGCACGTTACGGACGGTAGTGTTTTGACTCGTTAGAGTGGTCGGGCTGCCGAAACGGGACCAGACATGGGCGAGGACAAACGGGCGACGTGGGCGTTCATTGCCTTCGTAGGCCTCCTTGGATCGATCCTCTGCGCTCTCGCCTCGCAGTTTGACCCTCCGCTCGGACGCCCATTCGAGATCAACTGGGTCTTCCTCGCAGTCGGATTCGCACTGACGGAGCGGTATTCGGTCAACCTCGAGGTGCGACGCGACGCTCACTCGCTGACGTTCTCCGAGATTCCGTTGACGATCGGCCTGATCTTCACCGACCCGAGCGGGCTCATACTCGCCCGAGTCGTGGGTGCCGCGGTCGGCCACGCGATTGTCCGTCGGCCTCGCTTCATCAAGTACGTGTTCAACGTCGGGCAGTTCGCTCTCGACGTAGGAACCGCAGTACTCGTCTTCCACCTGATCCTCGGAGCAGCAAACCCAATCGATCCACGTGGGTGGGTCGCAGGCCTGCTCGCGATTGCTTGTGCACACCTCGCTGGCTGGCTCGCGGTCTCGACGGTGATGCGGTTGGCGGGAGCGCCCGTCACACTGCCTGCCGCATTCAAGGTTCTCGCCGTGTCGGGAACGGCTGCGCTCGCCGAGTGCGCCGTAGCGCTCGGAGGGGCGGCAGCGTTGTGGAGAGATGGGCGCTCCTGGGTGCTGCTCTTGATCATCGGCTCCGGCCTTGCCTATTTCTTTCTGTCGTTCGTCAGGATCCGCGAGCGGCATCAGGCACTCGCGACACTGCACGGATTCACGACCAGCCTCGACTCGAACGACCTCGACGGGCTGATCGCTCAGAGCCTGAGGGGTATTGCCGACCTGCTGCAGGCGGGACGAGTGATGATCCTGATCCCGGAGGGCGATGCCGTTCGGCACTTCGAGCACGACGGTTCGGGCTTGCGCGAGCGGCGCATTGCGTCCGGGTCTTCGAACCTGGACCTGATGGCGACCCTCGGCCAGGCAGGCCGAAGCACGGTATCCAACCAATCGCACCTTCCCCTCCAGGAGATTGCATCCGGTGGAGCGATTGTTGCACCGCTTCAGATGCAGGATGCCGAAGGCCTGGTGATCGCAGCCGACCGGATGTCCGACGCTCGTGGCTTCGACGACGAGGACATCCAGCTGCTGGAGACGGCGGCTGGCCACGCTGGGTCGGCGGTCCATCGGACACAGCTCGTGAACCGACTGCGCGAGGAAGCTGACTTCCGGGCGCATCAGGCGCTCCATGACGACGTCACGGACCTTCCGAACCAGCGAGCGCTGATCGAGCAGCTCGATGGGCAGCTGAGCGATGGTGTCGACCTGGCGATGGTGACCGTGCGCGTCAACTCGCTCCGTGAGGTGAACGAGACGCTCGGCCGGGCGATCGGTGACGAGATGCTCCGCCAGGTGGCGGCCCGGCTCCGGCCGGTCGGTCGACGTGCATGGTGCGCCCGCTCCGCGAACGACGAGTTCACGTTGATCGTGCCCGGCGGCCAGAAGGAAGCGGACGACTTCTCGGACCGCATCGTCGAGGCCTTCGATCTTCCCGTGCTGTGTGGCGAGGTCGCCCTCGCCGTCATCGTCGGCATCGGGGTGGCCCTCTCACCGGTGCACGGCGTCGACAGCGAGACCCTGCTCCGGCGAGCGAGTCTTGCGGCGAGCCGAACCGCCCTCGACGGCACGACGGTGACCACATGGGCGTCCGACCGAGACCCGTACGACCCGCAGCGGCTCACGATCGCCGCCGACCTGCGCGACGCCATCCCGAGCGGCGAACTCGAGGTCCACTTCCAGCCGCAGTTCGACGTGGTGAACGGACTGGTCACCGGCGCAGAGGCGCTCGTGCGGTGGGAACACCCCCGTCTCGGCATGCTCCGGCCCGACCAGTTCATCGAAGCGGCGGAGAACACCGGTGCCATCGACGCGCTCACGCTCCATGTGCTGACCGTCGCCGCCGTGACCGGCGTCCGGTGGCGTGAGCGGGGATGGGACCTCGACATGGCGGTCAACCTGTCGGCTCGCAACCTCACGAACCCGAACTTCGCCGCCGACGTCGCCGTGATCCTCGAGCGGACCGGTCTGCCGCCAGGCTCGCTCACGATGGAACTGACCGAGTCGAGCGTCATGACCGAGGCCGAACGGGCGCTCCGCACCCTGCACGAACTCGACGAACTGGGAATCGCGATCTCGATCGACGACTTCGGCACCGGCTATTCGTCGCTCGCCCACCTGCGTCGTCTGCCCGTGGGCGAGATCAAGATCGACAAGTCCTTCGTGCTCGACCTCACCACGAGTGAGTCGGACGAGGCCATCGTCCGGTCGATGATCGAACTCGGGCACAACCTCGGCCTCACGGTGGTGGTCGAGGGAGTCGAGACCGTCGAGGTACGCGACCGGCTCTACGAGCTGGGGACGGACCGGCTACAGGGCTACCTGCTGAGTCGTCCACTGCCGGCCGAGGCATTCGAACACTGGGTCTCGGAGCGTCCGTTCCGCACCGTGGCAGATTCTCCGAAGGATCGAGTCGTGCAACTCCAGCGCCGCCTGCGCGGTTGAGCAGGACGCGGATCGTCAGACCAGGGGCCAGGGGTAACGTCGGCCGGTCGGGTCGCTGGGGAACTGCGAGAGCAGCGAGACCTCGGTGATCCTCGAGCGCAGCGCATCGGCCTCGATCGGACGGAGGAGATCGACGAGCTCGGTGGGTAGTCCCTCGTCTCGAAGGCGGCGCACGGCGTCGAGCATGCACTCGGGGATCGGGTCACCGGCGAAGTCCCAGATCACGGTCCGAAGCTTGAACTCCTCGTGGAAGCACAGGCCGTGGTCGATGCCGAAGAGCTCGTCGCCGAGCGAGACGAGGCAATGGCCGCTCTTTCGGTCCGTGTTGTTGGCCAACAGGTCGAGGAGACACATGGCCTGCATGCGATCGAGGTGGCGTCCGGCCTCGTGCAGCGTGAAGTAGTGCTCCTCGAAGTCCGCGTCGACGAACCGCTGCAATGACCCCTGGCCGAGCGGTCCGTCGCGCAACACCGTGTGCGGCACGAGATCCCACCCGAGCGCTTCGGACAGTTCGTAGGCCGCCACCTCACGTCGGTCGAGACCGGCGGGGAAGTCCCACAACGGCCGCTCCATCTGCCGAGGTTTGTAGATCGCACGGGTCCAGACCTCGTCCAGCGACACCCGTACGAGGTACGTCCCGTTCGAGGACCACGGCATGCGACCCTCGATCTCGATCGCGCCGGACGCGAGCAGTGCGAGGACCGGATCGGGCATCGACTGAGTATGACCGTCGGTCAGTTGGCGCGTGGGCAGGCGTGGCCCGTCGGATCGAGTGGAGCGCCGCAGAGACGACAGGGCGGACGCCCGCCCGCCATCAGGGATTCGGCGCGATCGATCAAGGCGCGGACCTGCGAGCGGGTGACGGCCACGCGCATGGTCGCGCCCTTGGCCTCGTCGTCGGCCATGAGTTCGTCGGCCACGATCACGATCCGGTCGCGATCGTTGTCGTACGCGACACCGATGGTCCCGACCGTCCAGTCGGGGATGACGGGGTCGACGAGTTCAGGCGCCTGGGGGACTTGGTCGGGAGCGGGAAGGTCGTGCAACAGCCCGCCGAGGTACTCGGCCAATGCCATGACCTGTTGCTTCTCGAGCTTGACCGACGTGACGTCGGCGCCTTCTCGAGCCTGGAGGAAGAAGGTGCGGTCGCCCGGCTCGCCGACGGCGCCGGTCGTGAACGCGTCGGGCTCGTCGTAGGTGGTCACGACGGAACCAGGGAGACGAGGTCGCCGGTGTGGTTGACCGCGAGGACCGTCGGACCGGACGTGCCGTACAGGATCGCCGAAACGGAGCACTGCCCGATGACGATCCGCTGGAACAGGTCGAGGGGCGTCCCGAGCGCCTGCGCGACTGCCGCCTTGATCGTGTCGGCGTGCGACACGGCGACGATCGACTCGCCCGCATGCTCCGTCACGAGCGCATTGATGGTGTCGACCATGCGGGTCTGCATCTCCGAGAACGACTCGCCTCTCGGGAAACGGAACCCGGCGGGGTGGCGCTGCACGGTCTTCCACTCGGGGAGCTTGTTGAGCTTCCGCAGCTCTTGGCCGGTCCAGTCGCCGAAGTCGCACTCGACGAGGCCCTCGCGGGTGCGGGTACGCAGGCCGAGTGCCTTGGCGATCGGCTTCGCCGTCTCCTGCGTCCGTTCCATCGGTGAGGCGTAGACGGCGGCGATGCCCTTCCCGTCCTTCTTGGACGTTCGCGACTCGTGGAGCTCGGCGATGCGGCCGGCGACGGCCTCCGCCTGGGCGATGCCCGCCTCGGCGAGGTGGAGACCGGGGGCGCGGCCGGGCAGCACCGACCCCGTCGTCGGCGTCTTTCCATGCCGGACGAGGAGGACGAGCGTGGGGGCCGGACTCGTGTCGGACGTTGCCCGTTTCGAACGGGTCGTGCGCTTGGCAGCCATGCGATTTGCCACGCTATCGGCCATGGATTCGATCGAGACGCTGGCGGAGAATGTCTCGAACTGCCGCGCGTGTCCCCGGCTGGTGGCCTGGCGTGAGCAGGTCGCGGAGGAGAAGCGGGCCGCATTCCGGGACGAGGAGTACTGGGGGAGAGGTGTGCCCGGCTTCGGTGACCCCGATGCTCGGGTGGTCGTCGTCGGCCTCGCCCCGGCGGCTCACGGAGCGAACCGGACCGGGCGCATGTTCACCGGGGACCGCAGCGGCGACTTCCTCTACGCCGCGCTGTATCGGACGGGATTCGCGAACCAACCCGAATCGGTCGGGCCGGGCGACGGCCTCGAGTTGGACGACGTGTGGATCACCTCGCCGGTGAAGTGCGCGCCGCCCGCCAACAAACCCACGCCGGCAGAGCGCGACGAGTGCGCCGGATTCCTCGATCGTGAACTGAGCCTGCTGTCGAACGCCCGAGTCTTCGTCCCCCTGGGGCAGTTCGGGTACCAAGCGACGTGTCGGTTCCTCGGGGTGAGACCCAGGCCCAAGTTCGCCCACGGGGTCGAGGTCGACCTCGGCGACGTCGGCGGACATCGTCGTTCGATCGTGGCCAGCTTCCACGTGAGCCAACAGAACACGTTCACGAAGCGGCTGACCGAGCCGATGTTCGACGCGGTGTTGGAACGGGCACGCGAGTTGGCAGGCTGACCGGGAGTTCTTGTCAGACCCCTCATGCGATGATCCGGGCATGGACCTGGACGAGGCGCTGGAGCAGCTGGCGGGCACGGCGGCCGGGGCTGCGCTCGATGGCGTGAGCGTGGCGGTGGATGCCCTCGCGGACGTCGATCTCGACTCGCTGACTCCGGCCCAGCAACTCGCTGCGATCCAGGTGCTGGAGACCCATCACCGTCGGCTCGACCGTCAGACCGACCGCGTGGCCGGCACCGTCGACTCGAGCGGGGCGTACGGGATCGATGGTCACCGGTCCGCCAAAGCAGCCGTGAAGGCACGGTGCCGGGTGACCGGCCCCGAGGCGCACGCGCGTCTGCGCAACGAGCGGATGCTGCGCACGATGCCCGCCGTGGCGGCGGCCTACGCCGGCGGCGACATCCCGAGTGAGTCGGTTCGCTCGATCGCGCGCACGTTGGCGAACCCCCGCGTGGCCGACTTCGGTCCGTTCGTCGACGAAGTGTTCGCCGAGCAGGCGACCGTGCTGAGTGCCGACGAGTTCCGTGGATGGCTCCGCGACTGGGTGAGCGTGGCCGATGTCGATGGCGCCGAACAGGCCGCAGAGGCGAACCACCAGCGCCGCAACTGCTCGTTGCTCGAGAACTCGATCGATTCGTCCTGGTCGTTGCGTGGCGGGTTCGGTGCGCTGCAGGGAGCGGCGATGGCCGAGATCTTCCGGCGCTTCGAGGACGCAGAGTTCGACAAGGACTGGAAGGCGGCGAAGGCGATCCACGGCGACGACACGCGAGTCGAACACCTCGCCCGCACGGCGGCGCAGCGGCGAGCCGACGCCATGTTCGCCGTGTTCCGCCGGGCGGCGTCCCTGCCGGAGGGCTCCGTCGATCCGGAGCCGCTGGTCAACGTCGTGGTCGACGCCGACACGTTCAACGAGGCGCTGACCGGGGAGCCAGCGCCATCGCCCGCACGGGCTGACTCCGTCGTCCCCACAGACCTCGCCGCCCGCCGATGCCAGACCGTCGCCGGGACGCGCCTGACACCGTCCGAGGCGCTGTCGGCGGCACTCCACGGACACGTCCGTCGTGTCGTGGTCGACGGCGCGTCCAACGTGATCGACCTCGGTCGTCGACGTCGTCTCTTCACGGGGAGCGCACGCGATGCGGCGTTGCTGCAGGCCGTGCTCCGGAACCGGGAGCGTCTCCGCTGCGACTGGATCGACTGCGAGGCCCCGAGCCACCGGATCCAGGTCGACCACGCCGTGGAGTGGACCGAGGGTGGGCGCACCGACATGGCCAATGCGCGCACGTTCTGTGGCTCGCACAACCGACTGAAGCATCACCTCGTCCGCTCTGGCCAGGATCCCGGACACCTGTGGCGGATCCGGCGTCCGGATTGACGCCCGGATCGAGGAGCGAGTTGGAGATGCATCTGCACTCCCGATAGCAACAGTCGGTGACCTCGACCGACGACACGCGCCGTACCACCGCGGGCACGCTTGCCGTCACCGGGGCGATGGTCGCCTTCGGCGTGAACAACGTCATCGTCCGGACGACCAACTTCTCCGGCGTCGTCACGGCGTCCTACCGACTGTTCCTCGGGATCGCGCTCCTCGTGGCGTTCCTGTGGGCGACGGGGCGGCGCCCGACGGTTGAAGCGGTGCGCGTCGCCATCCCCGCCGGCATCGCCTACGGCGGGTCGATCCTGTTCTTCTTCAGCGCCTTCAAGGAGACGTCGATCGCCAACGCGACCCTCATCGCCGCGCTCCAGTCCGGGCTCAGCCTCACCCTGATCGGTCGGTTCTTCGGCGAGAAGGTGCGCGTTCCGGAGTTCGTGCTGACGCTGGTCGCGACGGCCGGCGTCGTCCTGGTCATCCTCGGCGGCGAGGCGGGCGGAGCCGGCGACATCCACGGCGACCTGCTCGCGGTCGGCGGGATGTTGTCCAACACCGTCTACTTCGTGCTCGGCAAGCGCAGCCGTGAGCGATCCGACGTACCGGCCGGAGCGTTCCAGGTCGGGTTGCTCACCGTCGCCGCCGTCATGACGATCCCCGTCGTGCTGTTCTCGGGCGACGTTCCGACCCCGGACGGCGGCGACTGGCTACGACTCCTCGCACTCGCGGTCGGGGGCACGCTCGGCCACCTCGGCGTCAACTGGGCACATCGACACGTCACGCTCACCACGGCGTCGTTGCTCACGTTGGCCGTCCCCGTGGTCTCGTCGACCGTGGCGTGGTTCGTCCTCGACGAATACCTCTCGGCGATGCAGTGGGTCGGCGCCGGTATCACGCTGGCGTCGCTGACGGCCGTCGTCCTCCGTGCGGTGCGGCCGAGTGCCGTCCGCTACGGAGAGAAGATCGAGGCCTGATCGCCGAGGGCGGCGACAGCGAGGTCGGACTCGTCGTCGAACGCCTTCTTCCGCAGCCGCCCCCCGGTCGGGGAGCGGCCGGCGGTCCACGTGCCGTCTCGGAACCGGAAGAGCCAGGTCCGCCAGACGATGGCGGTCATCGTGTGATCGGCGTGGTCGACCCCCAGCAGTTCGCTGCGATCGACGGTCGTGCGGAGTTCGGCCGGCCGAGGCCTGAGGACCCAGAAGCTGGTGTCCGGGGCATGGAAGTAGAGGCGCTCGTCGGTCACGGTCAGCCACGATCCGACGAGGTCGCTCCGCTCCGCCTCGCCGTGGCCGATGACGGGCCCGGGATCGAACCCGTACTGCGCTCGCATCGCCGCCTCGAGGCCGTCGCCACCCTGCGTCGAGCTGATCTGGCCGTGCCGGTTCGGGGCGCCCTCCCTCGCAACGCGCTGGAGGTGGACCACGGCCCGCAGTTCTTCGCCCGCAGCCAGGTCCGCAGTGACGATCTCGCGGACCCGGTCGTTCGTCTTCACCGCTTCACTTTGGGGAAGTCCACGGCGAACTCGGGCCAACGGGAGCGAGACTTCGCGGCGAGCTTGTGCATGAGGGCGATGGCCCCGGGATCCTCGTCGCCCGGTCGTGCGTCGATGACGCCCGCGTCGATCATGCGGCTGATGACCTCACGACCGAGTTCGGTCCGGACGATGGTGAGCGTCCAGTCGTTCTTCTCGCCGATGCCGCCGGTCGAGATGTCGGCGTGCTCGGCGGCGAAGTCGGGGCAGTGGTTGCAGCCTTCGCGAGTCCAGGCGTGGCACTCCTTGAGCGGGATGCCGTGGTACTTGCCGTCGTCGGTCCAGAGCTGGAACACACCCTTGATGTTCATCTTGGTGATGTTCTGCTTCTTGATTCCGTACTTGGTCTCGAAGAGCTCCTCGAAGATCGCGTCGTCGAAGGTCTTCGAGCACAGCAGGCCGATGTTGAACTTGATCGGCTTGCCGATCTTGCCGATCTTGCGATGCCACATGATCGGTGGCACCGACGACTGGCAGCTCATGCCGACCAGCGCCAGGTCCTTGAGTCCTCGCTCGATCGCCTCGTCGATGGCCAGCGTGTTGGCTGAGTACGTGTAGCGGCTGCCCGCAGCGGCCAGCACCTCGTCCTTGTTGGTGGCGACGCCGGGCTTGGCCTTCCAGTCGCCCTTCGCGCCGTCGAGATAGCTGACGAGCGCACCGTCGATGTACTCCTCCTGGAGCAGCCACAACAGGATCGCCGAGACGAGCCCGCCGTCCTGGCCGAGCTCGTGCACCGTCTTGTCGGACGCCTTCGTGAGCATGATGTCCTGATAGATCCCGGACTGCTCGTCTTCGTCGCGGTAACGGGCGAAGAGATGCTCGTCGGCCTCGGGCTCCCAGTTGCGGAACCGCGGGCAGGCACGGGTGCAGGAGGTGCAGCCTTTCTGGCCGTGGACGCAGTCGTCGGGGCCGAGTTCGTCCTCGAGATGGAACGGCTTGTAGCCGCCCGCTTCATGGTTGTACCCGATCACGTCGTGCGGGCAGGAGATGACGCAGCCCGCGCAGCCCGTGCACAGGCCGGTGTCGATGACCTCGTTCTTGAGCTCCAACCACTGGTTGGTCCAGCGTGCGGTCTCTCCGGTGACGACGTCGGTCAAAGCCATGGCCGGACTCTATTGCCCGGCCAGCGAGTCGGTTCCACCTCGATGGGACGGCGCGGCTCGTCGTGACGCCGTCGAGTGAACGATCCGGGGAATGTTGCGGTCGCGTGACTGTGACCCAGGGTAGGGGTGCCGGTACCGTGAGCGCCCGTGACCGGGCCGCAACATCTCGCCGCACCACTGCGGCGCACCGGTCGCCAGCGTCTCCTCCTCGTCGTCGGTGTCGTGATCTGTCTGTTGACGCTGACCGGAGCCGGCGTGGCCGGCTACCTCAACTACCGCTTCGGCCAGATCACCCGGTTCGACGTGGCGATCGACGGCGCGCCCGCGTCGGGCGAGCCTCGGAACTACCTGCTCGTGGGCTCCGACAGTCGGGCCGGTCTCGACGAGGACGACCCGGACAACGCCGGCTTCTTCGACGACGAAGGCACGGTGACCGTGGGCGGTCCGCAGCGGACCGACACGATCATGCTGTTGCGGGTCGACCCCGATGACGGAGCAGCGTCGTTGCTGTCGTTCCCTCGCGACCTGTGGGTGCCGATCGCCGGCGACCGCGGGAGCAACCGCATCAACACGGCGTTCACCGCGGGGCGCGAGGTGTTGATGGACACGATCCGTCAGAACTTCGGGATCCCGATCCATCACTACGTCGAGATCGACTTCGTCGGTTTCCTCGGACTCGTCGAGGCCATCGACGGCGTGCCCTTCTATTTCGACGAACCTGTGCGCGACACACATTCCGGGCTGGTGGTGCAGGACACCGGCTGTATCACGCTCGACCCGCGACAGTCCCTCGCCTTTGCTCGCTCCCGGTACCTCGAGCACTACGACCTCGAGACCGGCCGCTGGAGATCCGATCCGACCGGCGACCTGGGCCGGATCTCGCGTCAACAGGAGTTCATCCGACGTGCGATCTCGTCCGCCGTCTCGAAGGGCCTGTCGAACCCCGCCACGCTCAACGACCTGGTGAACATCGGCGTCGACTTCGTCGGGCTCGACCCATCGCTGTCGGTCAGTGACATCCTCGGCCTCGGTCGCCGGTTCGCGTCCTTCGACGCCGATTCCCTGGCGACGTACAGCCTCCCGGCCACACCGTTCCGCACCAGCGGCGGCGCCGATGTCCTCGACCTCGACACACGGGAAGCCGAGCCGATCCTCAACATCTTCCGAGGTCTCGAGCCGGGCGAATTGACGCCTGGTCTGGTCGATGTGACCGTGCTCAACGGGACCGGCGAGGACGGGTTGGCCGGCGACGTCACGGCGGCGCTCGACACCGTGGGCTTCTCGACCGGTGAGCCAGCCGACACCGTCGACACGTTCCAGGTGTCGACCGTCTACTACGCCCCGGGCAGCGAGCAGGCGGCGACAAGCGTCGCCCGCCACCTCACCTCGCCGGTGCGATTCGCCGTCGACGAGGAGTTGGCCGCCGATTCCGTCAGCTTCGTCGTCGGCCAGGACTTCACGACCGTCCACGATCAACCGTCGCCCACGGTCCCGGAACTACCGACCACGACGACCACGACCGTGGCGTCGACCGAACCGGGTGACCCGTCGACGTCGACCACTGCGGCTCCGGACTCGACGACGTCGACCACCGCGCCGATCGGCTATCTGCCCGACGCAGCCGCCGCCGCCTCCTGCACCTGACCGTGAGGTGGGCCGGTGGCCACTCGATGTTGTGAGGCGCAGCCGCCGGGCGCGGACGAATGCGGAGCATTCGTCACTTCGCAGAAGGCGAAGCGTGCCCCCGGCGTGACTCGAACACGCGCACACGGCTCCGGAGGCCGATGCTCTATCCGCTGAGCTACGGGGGCTGGGAGTCCGAGACCGTAGCGCGGCGTCTGCCCGTGGCCGTAGCGGATCCCGTTCCGTCGGCGGAGACGGTGAGTCGTAGGCTGCCGCCGATGGCTGCGCCGACCGTGCTCGTGGTGGAGGACGATCCGACGATCCTCCAACTGCTCGAGGTCAACTTCGAGATGGAGGGGTTCACGGTGCTGCGCGCCGAGGACGGCAAGCTCGGTCTCGAGCGTGCCCGCACCGGCGCTCCCGACGTCATCGTGTCCGACGTGATGATGCCGAACATGTCGGGCCTCGAGATGGTCGACGAGTTGAAGGCCAGCCCGGCCACGTCGTCGATCCCGGTGATCCTGTTGTCGGCCAAGGCGCAGGGCGACGACATCCGCCAGGGGATCGACGCCGGCGCCGACGACTACATGACAAAGCCGTTCGAACCGCTCGATCTCATCGACCGCGTCAACGCTCTGCTCGCCCGCTGAACCACCCCGATACATCTGGAGTACCCGTGATCCGCGAGACACTCGCCACCGCGGTCGAGTCCGCCGCCACCGGCATCGGCCTCGACCCAACCGCCGTGAACTGGACGATGGAACGTCCGGCGCGCCGCGAGCACGGCGACTGGTCCTGCAACATCGCCATGGCGTCGGCCAAGGCGGCCGGCCGCAACCCGCGCGAGATCGCCGGCGACCTCGTCTCGGCGCTCGAGGGCATGGACCTCGACCACGTCGACGCCGTCGAGATCGCCGGCCCGGGGTTCGTGAACTTCCGGCTGGCGCCGTCGTGGTTGCACGACGTCCTCGTCGATGTGGTGGACGCGGGCCAGGACGGGTTCGCACGCCTCGACATCGGTGCGGGCACCAAGGTGAACGTCGAGTTCGTGTCGGTGAACCCGAACGGGCCGCTCCATGCCGGTCACGGTCGGGGCGCGGCCTACGGCGATGCGCTTGCACGGATCCTCGAGCGGTCCGGGTTCGACGTGACGCGCGAGTTCTACCTCAACGACCGTGGCGTGCAGATGCTGCGGTACGCCGAGTCGCTGCTCGCCCGCAAGCGGGGCGAGGACGTGCCCGAGGACGGCTACGGCGGTCAGTACGTCGCCGACTGGGCGGCCGAGATGCCCGACGAGGTCGCCGACGCCGGACTCCAGGCGATTCGGGAATGGGGCTATGCAAAGGCGCTCGCCGACCAGCGCGAGGTGCTCGACGAGTTCCACGTCCGCTTCGACGTGTGGTCGTCCGAACAGGCCCTCGTCGACTCCGGCGCCATGGACACCGCGCTGTCCGACCTGCGCGAGCGGGGACACGCGTTCGACGCCGACGGGGCGACCTGGCTGCAGTCGACGACCTTCGGTGACGACAAGGACCGCCCGCTCATCAAGAGTGACGGCGAGCCGACGTACCTCCTGCCGGACATCGCCTATCACCGCGACAAGTTCGCCCGGGGTTTCGACCTGTTGATCGACGTCTGGGGTGCCGACCATCACGGCTACGTGCCGCGGATGAAGGCGGCGATCGAAGCGCTCGGGCACGATCCCAGCGAGTTCGAGGTGCCGATCGTGCAGATCGTGCGGCTCGAGCGCGACGGCGAAGAGGTGCGCTTGTCGAAGCGGGCCGGCGACATCGTCGAGTTGCGCGACCTGATCGACGAGGTCGGCCCGGACGTCGCTCGGCTCACCTACCTGCTCCAGTCGATCGACTCGCAGCAGACGATCGACTTGGCG
>JAPKDO010000093.1 GCA_028822535.1 Acidimicrobiales bacterium | reverse complement strand
TCAGCGCCCGTGGCCACAGCCGCCGCACGGCAGCGACGGCGACTAGCCACTCACGGACGGAACGGCGGTTCGCCGATCGTGGCTGACTCTTCCGGTCGGATGCCGCGCACCAACACCCCCTGGTCGACCCGCGAGGAGTCGCCCACGTCGACGAGTCGGACACTCGCACGGGATCCGAGTCCCCGCAGGTTCGCGACGGTTCCGACGACGACCACACCGAAGACGACATCGCCACCGTCGGCGGAGTCGAGGATCCGCTGGTACCGCTCGATCTCGTCGGAGTAGAACTCGGCGAACTCCGGGTCCTCGACCGTCGGTGCCAGCTGTTCGAGCTCGGCGAGTTGCATCTCGGCATCGGCCACGACGTCGGCGAACGCCTCGTCGACCGAGCGGGTCTCGATCGGCTCCCCGCCAACGAGCGCCACGAGGTACCGATCGAGCTCGAGGTCATCGAGCAGGTCCTCGACGGTGTCGACCGACGAGTATCCGGTCAACGACACCACGGCGACCCGACGGCCCTCGACCGACTCGAGCGCCGCACGCCGATCGGCGAGGTACCGCTCGACGTCCTGGCCCGGAGTCGGCCCGATCCTTCCGTCGCCCGCATCGTCGCCGGCGGCCTCGTCGGTCGGGTCGGCGTCACCCGCGATGGTCACGGCACCGTCGTCGCCTCGGCTGCCGGTGAGCACCAGGACGAAGCCGGCAACGACCGCGGCGACGGCGACGGCGAACAAGCCCAGTGTGCGGCGGGCAGCGCGGAGGTCCGGGTCGTCAGTCGAGTCGGTCGAGGACATCGCGTAGGCCCGTCGGGAGTGGGCTGTCGAACGCGAGTGCGTCTCCGCTCCTCGGGTGGGAGAACCCGAGGTGTTCCGCGTGGAGGAATTGTCGCGGCACCGACAGCGACTGCCGCGCACCCCCGTACCGGGTGTCCCCGACGACCGGATGGCCGATCGCCTGCAGGTGCACGCGGATCTGGTGCGTGCGGCCGGTCTCGAGCCGACACCGCAGTTCGGTGCAGGGAACCGGCAACTCGAATCGCCGAACGACCTCGTATTCGGTGCGCGCCTCCTTGCCGCCGACGACCACCGCCATCCGGGTCGGCTCACGAGGCGATCGCGCGATCGGCGCGTCGACGCGCCCGTGGGGCTCCTCGACATGCCCCCAGACCAACGTGCGGTAGCGACGGGACACGAGCCGAGCTCGAAGCGCCTCGGTGAGCGCTCCATGAGCACGCTGGGTCCGAGCGACGACCATCAGACCCGACGTGTCGCGATCCAGACGGTGGACGATCCCCGGCCGGATCGGGTCACCACCGATCTCCTCGAGATCGGGATACCGGGAGAGCAGACCGTGGACGAGCGTGCCGGTCGGGTTGCCCGCCCCCGGGTGCACGACCAGATCCGCCGGCTTGTCGATGACCAACACGTCGTCGTCCTCGTGGACAACCGAGAACTCGACCGCGCCGTCGGCCTCCACGACGAACTCCGGTGTCGGCTCGGGGACCATGAGGGAGACGACCTGGTCGTGACGGACCCTCGTCGACCGTCGGGTCACCGCGTCGCCGTCGACGCGGACCTCACCGGCGTCGACCAGGTCGGACGCGACCGTGCGCGTGACGTCGCAGAGCATCGCCACGACTCGGTCGAGGCGTTCGCCGTCGAGCGCTTCGGGGAGCGGCGCCTCGAACCAGGTCATTTGGACCCGTCGGGTTCGTCGAAGGCATCGGTGAGGAAGCCCGCCAACAGGAGGACCACGATCCCGACGGTCAGCGCTGTGTCCGCGAGGTTGAAGACCGGGAACCACTGCGGGTCGACGAAGTCGACGACGCCACCTCGGAGCAGTCCCTCGCTGTCGCGGAAGACCCGATCGGCCAGATTGCCCACCGTGCCGCCGACGACGAGGCCGTAGCTCAACAACACCCAACTCGAGCGCTGCTGGCGTCCCGACCGAAGGAGGAACACGACGACGACCACGGCGATCACCGACACGATCGGGCCGCTGTCGTCGGTGAGGCTGAAGGCCGTGCCCCGGTTGTAGAGCAGATTGAAGCGGAGCGTCCAGACGAGGTCGATCACACGCGGCGGGTCAGCCAGTGCCTCGATCGCCCACCACTTGGTGAGCTGGTCGAGGACCAGGACGACGCCGGCGACGCCGACGATGCGGGCGATCGGACGTCGCGGTGGGCGACGCTCAGATGTCGGGCCGCCGTCGGGGAGGGTCGGGTCAGCGTCGACCGAAGCCACCGACCTTGTACTCCACCTTCTCCCGTGCCCACGGGATCGCTTCGAGCCGCTCCTTGGGGATCGGCTCCTCCGACACCTCGCAGATGCCGTACGTGCCGAGATCGAACTTGCCGAGCGCGTGATCGATCTCCTCGATCATCTCGCGGGCCTTCGATGCCAGAGCCAGGTCTCGACCGCGCTCCACGGCGATGGTGTCCCCCTCGCCGGACTCCTCGTCGAACTGCACGTCCCCGGGGTCGATGTCCTGCACGAGGCTGTCGGCCTCGGCCTGCAGCATCGTCGCCTGACGGTCGTAGGTCTCCCGCTCCGAGACGAGGAGCTTGCGCATCTGCTCGAGGAATCGGGAATCGAACGGCGACTTGGCCTTCTTGGCGCGCGCCTTCTTGGCAGGTGCCTTCTCGGTGGGGGCCTTCTTGGCTGCGGACTTCTTCGTCACGGCCTTCTTCTCGGTCGATCGTTTGGCGGTGCTGGACTTCTTGGACGCCGTGGACTTCTTCGACGCCGTCTTCTTTGCAGCTGACTTCTTCTTGGACTTCGAGGCCTTGTCGGCTCGTGCCACGATGGTGCTCCCCTCGCACAAAGGAGCCGGGAGGATACGCCGTGGCCGGGATGCTGGCAAGGCGCCCTCGTCGAACCGGATACGGGGAGGGCCAGCCTGCTCCGTAGGATGGCCGGATGGTTGCAGCCGACGAAGGCGCCTATCCGGACGTCGAACCGAACCCGTCGTTCCCCGACCTCGAGCGCGCGGTCATCCAACGATGGGAGGCCGACAAGACGTTCGAACGCTCCGTCGACCAACGGGCCGGTGCCGAGGAGTTCGTGTTCTACGACGGCCCCCCGTTCGCCAACGGCCAGCCGCACTACGGCCACCTGTTGACCGGATTCGTCAAAGACGCGATCCCGCGCTATCAGACGATGCGCGGCAAGCGCGTCGAGCGGCGCTTCGGTTGGGACTGCCATGGCCTGCCCGCCGAACAAGAAGCCGAGAAGCGCCTCGGCGTGATGGGCCGGAAGGCGATCGAGAGCCTCGGCGTCGACGTGTTCAACGCAGAATGTCGATCGCTCGTCGACGGGACGGCCGACGGCTGGCACAGCTATGTGACCCGGCAGGCTCGCTGGGTCGACATGGACAACGACTACAAGACCATGGACACGTCGTTCATGGAGTCGGTCATGTGGGCGTTCAAGACCCTGCACGACAAGGGCCTCGCCTACGAGGGGCAACGTGTGCTGCCCTACTGCTGGGAGTGCGAGACCCCGCTCTCGAACTTCGAGACCCGTATGGACGACGCCTACCGAGAGCGTCAGGACCCCGCCGTCACGGTCTGGGTGGAGGTGACGTCGGGTGCGCACGCCGGCAAGCGGCTCCTCGTCTGGACCACCACGCCGTGGACACTGCCGTCCAACCTCGCGGTCGCCGTCGGACCCGCCGTGACCTACGAGGTGTACCGCGACGTCGAAGGTCACGACTACGTCCTCGGCGCCAACACCGTCGAGAAGTACGAGCCCCAACTCGAGGGGTCGGCACACGTCGGCTCGCTCACCGGCGCCGAACTCGGTGGCGCGTCCTACGCCCCGATCTTCGACTTCTTCGCCGGCACCGAGAACGCTCACCAGGTCCTCGTGGCCGACTGGGTCGCGGACGACGAGGGCACGGGCATCGTGCACATCGCCCCGGGCTTCGGCGAGGACGACAAGGTCGTCGCCGACGACGCAGGCATCCCCACGATCACCCCGGTCGACGAGAAGGCGGCCTTCACCGACGCCGTGCCGCCCTATGCCGGCATGCAGGTCTTCGACGCCAACAAGGACATCATCCGCGATCTGAAGGCCCGCGGCGTGATCGTGCGCCACGACTCGTACCTGCACAGCTATCCCCACTGCTGGCGGACCGACACACCGCTGATCTACAAGGCGATGTCGTCGTGGTTCGTCGCGGTCACCCAGATCAAGGACCGCATGATCGAGCTGAACCAGCAGATCAACTGGGTCCCCGACCACGTGAAGGACGGCAGCTTCGGCAAGTGGCTCGAGGGCGCCCGCGACTGGTCGATCAGTCGTAACCGTTTCTGGGGGTCACCGATCCCGGTGTGGAAGTCCGACAACGACGAGTACCCGCGCGTCGACGTCTACGGCTCGATCGCCGATCTCGAGGCCGACTTCGGGACCACGGTCACCGATCTCCATCGGCCGATGATCGACGATCTCGTCCGACCCAATCCCGACGACCCGACCGGCGAGTCGATGATGCGCCGCATCCCTGACGTGCTCGACTGCTGGTTCGAGTCGGGATCGATGCCCTACGCGCAGGTCCACTACCCCTTCGAGAACCAGGACTGGTTCGAGAACCACTTCCCGGGCGACTTCATCGTGGAGTACATCGGACAGACGCGCGGCTGGTTCTACACGCTGCACGTGCTGTCGACTGCGCTGTTCGACAAGCCGGCGTTCGAGACGTGCGTCGTCCACGGCGTGTTGCTCGGCGACGACGGGCAGAAGCTCTCGAAGCGACTGAAGAACTATCCGGACCCCGTCGACGTGTTCGACACCATCGGCTCCGACGCCATGCGCTGGTCGTTGCTGTCGTCCGCGGCGGTCCGCGGAGGGGACATGGTCGCGGCCAAGGGCCCGATGCAGGACGCGGTCCGCCAGGTCCTCCTTCCCATCTGGAACGCCTGGTACTTCCTCGGGCTGTACGCAAACGCCGGCGCCGAGAACGAGAACGGGCTCCGCCGTGGCCGTCCCGTCACCGCCGATCAGTCGCTCGACCATGTCCTCGACCGGTATGTCCTCGCGAAGACGCGGATCCTCGTCGAGGACGTCACCGAGCGGATGGATGCGTTCGACCTCTCGGGCGCAGCGTCGTCGATCGGATCGTTCCTCGACTCGCTCAACAACTGGTACATCCGCCGATCGCGCGAACGCTTCTGGGGCGAAGACCAGGTCGCCATCGACGTCCTCCACACCGTGCTCGAGAACTTGTGCAGGGTCGCGGCACCACTGCTCCCACTGCTCACGGAACAGGTGTGGGGCGACCTGACGGGCGACGGATCGGTCCACCTCACCGACTGGCCCGACGCCGATGCGCTCCCAGCCGATCCGGCACTCGTGGCGGCGATGGACGACGTCCGAGACATCGCCTCGGCGGCGAAGTCGATCCGCGAGACGCGGGGGCTCCGACGTCGCCTGCCCCTCCGGACCCTCACGATCGCCGCCGAGGACACCGACACGCTCGAACCGTTCCGAGCCCTGCTCGCCGACGAGGTCAACGTCAAGGCAGTCGAGTTCGCCGACGCCGGCGCACTGGGCGCCGAGCGGTACGAGGTCGATCTCCGCGCCGTCGGCAAGCGCCTGGGCAAGGACACGCCGGTCGTCGTCAAGGCGATGAAGTCCGGCGACTACAGCTACGACCCTGAAGCCGACGAACTCGTGGTGGCAGGGGGTTCGGGCGCGAGCTTCCGGTTCGGCCCCGCCGACTATGTCCGCAAGCTCGAGGCCGACGATCCTGACGCCACGGCCCCGATCCCGGGTGGTCGAGGCCTCGTGCGCCTCGACTGCGAGGTGACGCCGGAGCTGGCCGTCGAGGGTTTGGCCCGCGATCTCGCGCGCGAGATCAACGAACGACGCCGTCACGACGGTCTGCACGTGTCCGATCGCATTCGGCTCGTCGTCGACGCCGGTCACCACGACGACGTACGCGAGGCACTCGATGCCCATCGCGATCATGTGTTGGCTGCGGTGTTGGCCACCGAGATCGTCTTTGCCGACACCCCGCTCCGCGACGGGCATCGCATCGAACTCGCCGACGGACGGGCCATCCACGCAGCGCTCGTCGTCGTCGATTGACCAGCCGGCCAGGATCAGCCGAGGTTGTCGAGTCGGCGACGTAGGAGCGGGCGAGCAAGCTCCCGCGCTGGCGGGACCGACGGAGTCGGGCCGGCCAGGATCAGCCGAGTCGGTTGTCGATGTCCTTGAGGACGGTCTTGCGGCCGGCGCCGGCGAGTTCACGCTCGCGGACCTGGCGCAATTGGCGATCGCTCAGGTCGGTGAGGCGGGGTCGGATGTCGGCGACCGTCAACTCGTCGTAGTCCGCGATCGGGAACCGGGGGGCCGCCGACTTCTTCGTCGTCTTGCGGGCCTTCTTGGTCGCCTTCTTCTTGGTCGCCTTGGCCTTCGTGGCCTTCTTCGCGGGCGCCTTCTTCGCTGCAGCCTTCTTTTTGGCGGGGGTCTTCTTGGCGGCGGTCTTGGTGCGCGTTGCGGGCGCCGGCGTGGGCGCTTCGGGCGACGAGCCGTCGGCGAGCCGGTCGATCTCGGTGAGAATCGTCTTGCGACCGGCACCGGCGAGTTCGCGTTCACGCACCTCGTCCAGTTCGTCGGCCTCGAGCTGGGACAGCAACGGGGTGATCTGGGAGACGCTGAGGTTGTCGTAGTCGGCGATCGGGAAGAAGAACCCGTCATCGTCTGCGTCGTCGTCTTCCGCCGCCTCGGTGACCGGTGCAGCGGGCACGGGAGCGGGGGCCGGTGTGGTCTCGACCTCGCTGGCTGCGGCCTGCTCGGCGGCATCAGCGTCGGTACCGATCTCCTTGAGCTCCTCGAGCCGGGAGAGGATCGTCGAACGGTTCTTGCCAGCGGACTCTCGCTCGATCACATCGTCGAGTTCGTCGGAGTAGAGCTGGGGCAGGAGCGGCATGATCTCGCCGACCGTCAGCGCGTCGTAATCGGCGATCGGGAAGTCGACGACCTCGTCTTCTTCCCAGTCGGCATCGGCCATCCACTCGTCGTCGGATGGCGCTGCCGTGGCGACCGCCACCGGCTCGGCTTCGGGCTCGGGCTCGGCGACGGGCGGGGCGTCGGGGGAAACGACGGCAGCGACCGCGGTGGTGTCGTCGATCGGCGTGGGAGCGATGTCCTCCGACAATGGCGCTGGTGCGCTCGCTGCGTCGGGGTCCTTCTTCGGGCGGGCCATGCGGAACGCGACGTAGAGCACGACGGCAGCCGTGGCACTCGCAGCGATCGACAGGTAGATGAGGGTCAGCCCGTCGTCATTGAGCAATCCGACGACCAACAGGATCGTCGCCAGCAGGACGAGACCGAAACTCACGAGAACCAGCACAGATTTCACCTTCCGAAGCGGTGCAGCGGCGGGCCATCCTAGGCAGACGACACCGGGCGAGGACGAACAATGCGGACATCACCGCCACCGAGGTGGCCGCTCGTCCGCGAGATCAGGTGGTCGGGTCCGCCCAAGGGTCTGCGTCACCGACGGCCGGAACGGCCTGGGTGGGCTCTCCTGGATCCTCGCCGACAGGGCCGTCGACGAGCGGTCCAGCCGAGTCCGACTCGTCACCCATCGGGCCGACGTCGGGCGCTGTGGCGGCCGCTGGGTCGTCGGCCGCGCTCGTCGGCTCGCTCAAGTCCGGCACCGCCAGCTCCTGGAGCGCTGCAGGATCCTCGACGATGCGCTGCAGTTCCCTCGCGGTCGAGCGCATCCGACTCCGCTGTTCGTCGAGCCAGCGTCGCAAGCTCCGAACATCGTCGGAGAGCCCGTCGCGATCGCGGCGCAAAGCGAGGACTTCGGCCTGGATCGTCCGCTTCGTCTCCTCACCGGCCTTGCGGGCTTCGTCCTCGGCTTCGGCTTTGGCCGTCGCCAGCATCGTCTCGGCCTCGGAGCGTTGTTGGCTGGCGACCGACTCGGCCTCGGTCCGAATGCGCTCTGCCTCGGCGCGGGCATCGGCGACCGCTGCCTCGGCGGTCCGCTCGGCGGCGACAAGGATGCGCATCGGTTCGTCGACGGAGGGCGGTTCGACCGACGCCGCTGCCGGCTCGGGCGTGACCTGCGCCTCGACCGCGGGCTCCGGCGTCTCGATGAGCGTCGCGTCCGCGGACGCCGGCGCGTCACTCGTCACCTCGGCGAGGCGCGCCTCGGCGGCCTCTGCTCGCTCGAACTCGGACTTGAGGCGGGCGAGCAGGACATCGAGTCCCTCGGCGCAGCGTTCGAGGAAGTCGTCCACCTCGGCCATGTCGTACCCACGTCGGGCCGGTCCGAACTTGGCCTCGAGAAGGAGTTCTGGCGTCAATTCCATGGCGGCGATCGTATGCGCGACCAGCGGCTCTCTCGGTGATCCTCGGACACCGACGGAGTCGGGCCGGCCAGGATCAGCCGCAGATGATGCCGCGGAGGAAGATGATGCCGAACATCACGATCATCACCGAGAAGTCGATACCACCGAAGCTCGCGCCGATCGCCCGTCGTACCGGCGCCACGACAGGTTCGGTCACGGAGTAGATGACCCGCCGCACTTCAGCCAGGCCACTTCCCGGCTGCGTCGGGAACCACGACAAGAGCGCGCCGGCGAACAGCACGATCAGGTACGCCTGCAGCAGCAGGCAGACCAGGTCAGCCACGGAGTCTCAGGACCCGCTGTTGTTGGCGAGACGCCGCTTGTCGTCCTCGGACACCTCGACCTTGGCCGGGGTGAGCAGATAGCCACCGGGCCGGACGCGTTCCATGTGACCACCGAGGGCGTAACAGATGCCGGAGGCGAAGTCGATGAGGCGCCGCGACAGGTCGCGGTCGAGACCGGCGAGGTCCATCACCACGGGCTGTTCGGCCTTGAACCGGTCGGCGATCTCCTTGGCGTCGTCGAACGACTCCGGCTTGAGAACGCTGGGGCGGGCGGACGTGGGGCGCATCGCCCGCACCGTAGGCGTCTCCTCGACGCGCTGGGCACGCGGGTCGTTCTGCAGCGCACCCTGGGCGGGGAGCTGGCGGACGACACCGGGTTGGCGGGGCTGGCGGGGCGACACGTAGGGGTCCTCGTCGTCGTAGTCGGGCGTTGGGCGAGGTTGGGGACGAGCCGGCCGCGGTGGGCCACCGGGGCCGCCGACGGGGCGACGCTCGGCGCGCGGATCCACACGTGGGTCGGCGGGCGCCCCGTAGCCGGGGCGCGGTGCTCCCCCGACGGGGCGGCCAGGCGCCTCGTAGGGATAATCGTCGTATTCGTCGTCGGGCGCCAAGCCCAACCACACCATCGCCTTGTTGAGAACCCCTGCCATCAGATTCCTCCTCGAATGCTGGGAGGCGGATTCATCGCCTCAGTCTCGCACGGCTCCGGCCGCGCTCCGCGAATGCCCGTCATCGGCGACGCTCGGGCCGGGCGCCGAACAGCGCTCGTCCGACGCGCACCTGGGTCGATCCGGCACGGACCGCGAGCGCGAGATCGGCGGTCATGCCCATCGATGCCTCCCGAAGGCCAAGGTCGGCGACGAGACCGGCGACCCGTTCGAACGCGAGCGCCGTCGCGTCGTCGTCACCGTCGACGCCGACGGTCATCAGGCCCTCGACCGTCAGTCCACCCTCGGTGGCTCGGGCGACCAGGTCGGGCACGTCGGGGACGGCGCAACCGCCCTTCTGCGACTCACCGGTGGCGTTCACCTGCACCAGGATCCGGGCGCCGGGGGCACGCTTGGTGATCTCGTCGACCAGCGAGGAGCGGTCGACGGACTGCCACACCGACACCAGGTCGGCGACGAGCTTCACCTTGTTGGACTGGAGCCGGCCGATGAAGTGCCACGACGGGTCGCCGTCGACGGCCGGGGCCTTGTCCGCCAGTTCCTGGGCGTAGTTCTCGCCGAGGTCCGAGAGCCCGGCACCGAGCGCAGCGGTGGGTGCCTCGGGGCCGAAGCCCTTGGTGACCGCGAGAATCTGGACGCGCTCGGGGTCTCCGCCGGCAGCGACGATCTGGTCGCGGACTCGTCCGAGGTTGTCGCCCACGGTGGCGGCGTCCACGGTCAGTGCCCTCGCCGGATCGTCGCGGCGTGCCGTCCGCTGTCCGCCCGGGCCCGATGGGAGAAGTAGCGCTCGGGCTCACACGCCGTGCAACCCGGCTCGGCAACGACCCGCACGACCGCGCCGATTCGCTCCAGCGCGACGCGGACACCCGCTCCAAGATCGAGCGCCGGTGTCTCCCACGCAGTCGTCGCCCGCACCGAATCGCCGTATCGTTCGGCCACCTGGTCGAGTTCGTCGGCCCCGAACTCGTAGCAGCGCGCACGGATGTGCGGGCCGACGGTCGCGATCACCCGGTCGGCCCCGAGGTCGACCATGGCCGCCACCGTCGCCTCGAGCACGCCGTCGACGAGCCCGCGCCAACCGGCGTGAGCGGCCCCGACCACATCGGATCCTGCCGAGTGGAACAGCACCGGCGCACAGTCGGCGGTGTGGATCGCCAACACCGCGTCGTCGACCGCGCTGACCGCGGCGTCGGCTTCTGCGCCGGCGTGTTCGCCCGGTGACGTGACGGTGACGACGCGCGCGCCGTGCACCTGACGGAGCCAGGTCCAGTCGCCCGCGCCGGCCCGGTCCCGACGGGCGCGCAGCTCGTCGGGATCGCCGTCGATCCGGAAGTCTCCCTGCGCCCGCTCGGAGAACTGGAGCGTCGCCACGGAGTGGCGGGTCGCTACTTGAGGAACGACGGGACGTCGAAGTCGTCGTCCCCGTCGTCGCCGAAGAGATCGTCCTCGCCTCCGCCGCCACCGAGCACGTCGGACAGGTCGTCGTTGCGGCTTCCGCGAGCGGTACCACCGAGCGCCGCACCCGACGGGGACGATGCCTCGCCGTCGAAGCGGTCGAAGCCGGCGGCGATGACGGTGACGCGCACCTCGTCACCCAGGTCGTCGTCGACCACGGTGCCGAAGATGATGTTGGCTTCGGCGTGCGCGACGCCGTGGATGACCTCGGCTGCCTCGTTGACCTCGAAGAGGCCGAGGTCGCTGCCACCGGAGATGGTGAGCAGGATGCCGCGGGCACCGTCGATGGACGCCTCGAGCAGCGGGGACGAGATGGCGTTCTTCGCTGCCTGGAGCGAGCGACCCTCGCCGGACGCGTAGCCGATGCCCATGAGAGCCGAGCCGGCGTTGGACATGATCATCTTCACGTCGGCGAAGTCGGTGTTGATGAGGCCGGGGGTGGTGATGAGGTCGGTGATGCCCTGTACGCCCTGGAGGAGGACCTCGTCGGCCATCTTGAAGGCGTTGAGCATCGATGTCTTCTCGTTCGACACGGTGATGAGCCGGTCGTTCGGGATGACGATGAGCGTGTCGACCTTCTCCTTGAGCCGCTGGATGCCCTGTTCGGCCTGGACCGAACGACGGCGCCCCTCGAAGGCGAAGGGCCGGGTGACCACACCGATGGTGAGGCTGCCGAGGCTCTTGGCGATCTCGGCCACGACGGCGGCGCCACCGGTCCCGGTGCCACCACCCTCGCCGGCGGTGATGAAGACCATGTCGGCGCCCTTGAGCACCTCTTCGATCTCCTCGCGATGTTCTTCGGCGGCCTGGCGGCCCACGTCAGGGTCCGAGCCGGCGCCGAGACCGCGCGTGAGTTCACGCCCGATGTCGAGCTTCACGTCGGCGTCCGACATGAGCAACGCCTGGGCGTCGGTGTTGACGGCGATGAACTCGACGCCCTTCAGGCCGGCGTCGATCATGCGGTTGACGGCGTTGACGCCACCGCCACCGATGCCGACGACCTTGATGACGGCCAGGTAGTTCTGCGGGTTCGCAGCCATGGGACCGGGTTACTCCTCTGGTGGGTGACGCGAGATGGACGTGCTGGGCATTGGACTGGCGGGGCGAGAACGCGGGTGGACGGGCGGCACGGGGCCGCCCGGTATGAAGTTCGAGTGGAGGTCGAGGTGAACCTCGACCTCAGCTGTGGGGTGGGACGCTACGAGCACGGCTCGTCCCGGGTCAACACCGGGCGGGTCGGAACCCGCAGGTCGAGCAGCTCGAGACAGGCCTGGTCGACCCGTGCATGGATCGTCCGAAAGGCGTCGACCTTGCCGTCGACCCCATCGGCATCGCCGAAGTCGACGATCCCCCCGCCGGCGAGTTCGAGCCTCAACGTCGGCTCGAGGTGGACGGCTGCGACGACGTTGGCGGGATCGCCGCGAAGGCGTTCGGCCAACGCGATGGCCTCGAGAAGGGAGGCATCGACTCGACCACCCGGGGCCGGCGGCGCGTCGGTGGCCACGACGCGCACGAAGGTCGGGATCGCCGGCACCGAGGCGGGGAACGCAGCAGGATCGGCCGACCCGAGGACGTGTCCGTCCGGATCGACGAGCACGGACGCACCGTCGTCGGCGGCGCCGATCGCCGCCGGTGTCCGCTCGATGATGTCGATCGACAACGCGCCGGGGAGGTCTCGGGCGACACTGGCCTCCTCGACCCATGGCAGCGCCTCGACGGCACGCTGTACTGCGTCGAGGTCGACCAGGAGGAGCGCGGACCCGGTCTGCACCCCGGTGGCCTCGATCACGGCTTCGGCGTCGACGGCTCGCGCCCCGGTGACGGCGACCTCGTCCACGTCGAGGATCGGGCTCTTCAAGACGATGACGGCGGTGAGCGCGAGAACGGCGACGAGGACCAGGACGACCAGGCGATTCAGCCGGCGACGGCCCGCGCCCTTGCGGACCGCGATCCGGCGGGCGCGGAACCGAGGATCGACGACGACCGCACCGAGGTCGCCCTGACCGCCGGACCCCGATGTGGGTGA
>JAPKDO010000437.1 GCA_028822535.1 Acidimicrobiales bacterium | reverse complement strand
CGATCGCGGTCTACAACGAGTACTGGGAGACGGGTGGCGGCGGTGAGATGTTCTGTGGAGGTATCGCCCAGGCGCTCGCCGAGTCCGGGCACGAGGTCACCATCCTCGCTCATCGACAGTTCGACACCGACGCATTGTCGGAGCGTCTCTCACTGGACCTGACCCGCTGCAGGCTCTCGATCGTGGATCGCGGCGCCGCCGCAGTCGCCGCGGCTTCGTCGGAGTATGACCTCTTCGTCAATGGCTCCTATCTCTCGCCGGTCGTCAACCGAGCGAGCCGTGGGCTCTACGTCGTCCATTTCCCTTCTCGTCCGTGGTCTCGGCCGCCCGGCCGGGCAGCGAATCTGTACCGATCGCTTCTGGGTTCGTCCGACGTCCGATTCGAGTGGGGTGAGGGGTTCCACGAACCTGATGGAGGCGGGGGGACGGTGTGGACGTCCGGGGAGGCATCGATCTCGGTGATCTCTGATGCCGAGGAACCTCGCTCTGTCAATGTTCTTCTCGGGCGCGCCCGCCCGGCTGCCGCTGGGCCTGCGGATGTGGAGGTGCTTGTCGATGGTGAGGTCGAGGCCCGCGCGACGGTTGGCGTCGAGTCACCTTCTCTGGCGGATCGAGTCCGCAACCGCCTCCCCGAAGCGCTGGAGGTCACCGTTCCTCCCGGAGCGACGACCGAGGTGACGATTCGGTGCAATCCGTTCGTCCCCGAGCAACTCGGGCTGGGTGCAGACCATCGGGAGCTCGGGGTTCGGTTCCATGGCATCGAACTCGGCTCTCGGTTCTACTCCGTCGTGGCTCGCCTCCTGCCTTGGCTCAACCATCGGTTGACCCAACAGGACGCAACGTCGGTGTTCCTGCGCAGCTATGACCGGGTCGCGTCGAACTCCGAGTTCACCCGCGGCTTTGTCGAGTCGTGGTGGGGAATCGAGGATTCGCCGGTGCTGTATCCGCCCGTGCACCTGCGACCCGCCGAGGGTGCGAAGAAACGCTCGATCGCTGCCGTGGGGCGGTTCTTCGACAAGGACTCCGGTCACTCCAAGAAGCAACTCGAACTCGTGGCGGCCTTCCGGCGCCTTCGTGCTTCCGGTATCGATGACTGGACCCTCGACCTCGTCGGCGGGGTCGATCAACACGCGCGCGGGTACTTCGACGAGGTCCAGAGGGCAGCCGAAGGTTTGCCCATCCGCTTCCACGCCAACGCCGACGGTTTGGTACGCGATCGGGTGATCTCCGAAGCGTCGATCTTCTGGCACGGAACCGGGTTCGGCGAAGACCCGGAGCGGGCGCCGGAGCTGATGGAGCATTTCGGCATCTCGACCGTCGAGGCGATGTCGAGCGGAGCGGTTCCCGTGGTGTTTGCTGGCGGAGGTCAGAACGAGATCGTCACCGAGGGCGTCGGTCTCCGCTGGAGGACGCTCGACGAGTTGGTCTCCGCAACTCGACTGCTGATCGAGTCTCCGGAGACGTTGAGGTCGATGTCCGCTGCTTCGGTGGAGCGTTCGCAGACGTTCGGCTTCGCTGCGTTCTCGCAGCGACTGGGCTCGATCGTGGACGAACTACTCGAGTCGGCGGGGGACTGACGAGGGGTTGGACTCGTCGCTCGCCATGTAGTGCGACGGTGAGACGCCGACCTCGAGTTCGACACGCCGGACCCGCTCGAGGGTCCGCTGGCTCACGACTCGGTGCGAGTAGATCAGGTCGGCGATGATCCCGAGGGCGAACACCTGTACCGCTGCAAGAACCATGACGCCGCCGAGGAGCAGCGACTGCAGGTGGCCGGACCGGTCGCCATTCGCAACCCAGTCGTAGAGGAACGGGACGAACGCTGCGAGTCCCCCTGTGAGGAGGATGGCGGCGAGCACGGAGAACACCCGGAGCGGCTCGTACGCAGCGTAGATGCGCAAGATCGCGACCATGTTGCGCCGGATGTAGGCGCCCATCGACGGGAACAGGCGAGATTCGCGAGTCTTCTCGTTGGTCCCGATGGTGACGTGGTCGACGGCAACGAGGCCCTTACCGGCCTGGATGAGCGACTCGAGCGTGTACGTGAACTTGGACACGACGACCAACTGCAGTGCAGCCTCGCGGTTGTAGGCACGGAAGCCGGATGTCGCGTCCGGGATCTGCGTGTCCGAAGCCCGGCGGAGCACCCAGGACCCGACTCGCTGCAGCCGCTTCTTCGCGAAGGAGAAGTGCTCGATCGACATGACATCGCGGTCACCGACGACCATGTCCGCGGCGCCGTGCACGATTGGAGCGACGAGCGCTGGGATGTCGTCGGCCGAGTACTGGTTGTCGGCATCGGTGTTGACCACGACGTCAGCGCCGAGCTTCAGGCTTGCATCGAGTCCCGCTTGGAACGCTGCCGCCAGGCCTTTGTTGTTGGTGAGCTTCACCACATGGTCGACGCCGAGGGAGCGGGCAACATCCACCGTCCG
>JAPKDO010000092.1 GCA_028822535.1 Acidimicrobiales bacterium | reverse complement strand
ACGCGTCGGGGGGCGAGGTGTTCGTCGACGCGTTCGCGCCAGTACCGGACGGCAGCGTCGAACTCGTCGTCGGTGCCGGCGAAGCGCACGAACGTGTCGGCGATCCCGGCAAGCCACGGGGCACGCTCGGGGGTGATGGCCCAGGCGAGTTTCTCGGCTCGGCCCAGCGACATGCGCCCATCCACGACCGCGGCGCACAGGCCGGCGTGTCGGGAACAGAGTTCGGCGATCTTCTCGAGTCGTTTGGCCTCGCGTGCTGACAGGCCGGTGTAGGTGATCAGCCACTGCTTCGCGGTGCGTACCCCGGCGGCGATCCACGCCGAGTCGGGCCACAACTCCACCAGTACCCCGACCGTCCGACACTGCACCGATTCGAGATCAGCGACCGAGGCCGCAGCGACGTCCAGCTTGGCCCGCGCCGCTTCCGCGACGTCGGCGTCACGGGAGTAGAAGGCGGGACCGGTCATGCATCCCATTCTCCTCACGAGGGGTGACAAGAACTCCCGGAGGATCGTCGACGTCCACGCGCTCGATCGGGCACCATCGCGGGCGTGGCTGGTGACGAACGACTCGTGACTGTGGTGCCCGAGGTCTCCGATCTGGACCGCTCCATCGCTCTGTGCCGGGGACGGATTCGGGCTCGACCTGCTTTGTTCGGATCACGAGGGTGGCGAACACGGAGCCGACGACCGCTGGATCAGCGGCCGTCACGCAAGCCATCACGTGGACGGAGGGCTCGTTCCTCCACTTCGCGCTGTACGAGGCGAAGGGCGGGGTCACGACAAGGGCGCAGGTCAGCTTCCGCGTCGACGACCTCGACCGTGCCCACGATGCGGCGACGGCGGCGGGCGCGGACGTCCTGCACGAACCTCGGAGCGAACCCTGGGGCCGCAGCGCTCGGTATCGAGATCCCGACGGAAGCGTGGTGGAGCCGACCGAACCGGGCTGACCAGCCGGCCTCGTACGATCCCCGCATGACATCACCGCACTTCCCGCCAGAGATCGAGGCGCTCGCCGCGTTCGACGGCCCATTCGACGCCTACCGACTCCCGGCCGAGAGCTGCGAGGTCCTCTTCGCCACCTATCCCGCGGGAACGCACATCGACCCGCACCGGCATGCGTCGAACAACGTCGGCGTCATCACGAAGGGCGAACTCGTCCTCACCATGAACGGCGAGGAGACCCGGTACGGCCCGGGCGACTGGTACCACGTGCCGCCCGAGACCGAACACAGCGCCGACTTCGCGGTCGAGAGCGCCGAGGTCGAGTTCTGGTTCGAGGCCTGACCGAGGGAACGGACGATCGAGGTCAGTCGGTCGGCGTCGGCGCCGGCACCTCGCCGGCCACGACGGTTCCGGCATCGATGGCGAAGCCGGGCCCCGACGTCTCCTCGAGTTCGCGCCCGTGCGTGTCGGGGAAGAAGACGGCGAAGAGGAACACTGCGAGCAGGGGACCGGCCATCAGCGCGGTGGCCGCACCGGGCAGACCGCCGAGGACGGTGATGAGGACGCCACCGATGCCGAACGACGCAGCCTGCCCGGCGACGGCGGCGATCTTGCCCCACGACCCGGCCTGGCCCCGGAGGGCCGTCGGGAACAGCTCGGCCGCATAGGTGGCGAGGACGGGTCCCGCCCCGAGCTGACCGGCGAGCATGACGGTCATGCAGACGTAGAGGACCGGGATCCCGCCCGGCAGCCAGAAGAAGCCGACGGCGCCGAAGCCACTGACCACGGCGAAGGTGCAACCCACGATGCGTCGGCCGAACCGGTCGGAGAGGTTGCCGGCGATGATCATCACCGGGATCCCCGGGATGCCGGCGGCGACGAGCATGAAGTTCGACGCCGTGGCCGACAGGCCCCGGTCCTCCTGGAGGAAGTCGACCGTGAAGACGCCGGCGTGGGTGGCGAGCTCGAGCAGGAACGCCGTCGAGCACAGCAACAGGAGCCACTTCTTGGTCTCGCCGCGGAAGATCGCTCGCCAGTTCGACACCAGCTGGCCGGAGTCCCGGGCCTCCTCGAAGCGTCGTGATTCGGGGAGTCGACGGCGGAGCCAGCCGATCATCAACAGCGGCGGCAGTGACAGCACGTACATCCACTGCCAACCGATACCGCTCGGCTCGAACACGCCGCCGTAGATCAACGAGCCGGTGCCGAAGCCGAGCGCGAGCTGCATCGCGAGATATCCGAACCCGAAACCACGAGCCCGAGCCGGGAGCTCCTCGGCCGCGAGGGTCAACACCAGGGCATGTTCGGCATTGAGGAACAGACGCGCCACGAACTGCGCGGCCACGAACCACAGGATCGACGGGGCGAGCGCCGTCGCCGCGGTGGCGACCATGTAGCCGACCACCGAGAACAGCAGGAGTTGCTTGCGGCCGATCTTGTCGGCGAGGCGAGTGACGAACACGGCCGGGAGCGCGCCGATGTAGATGACCATCAGCCACAGCGACATCTGGCTCTGGTCGAGATCGAACGTCTCGCGGATCTGGGGGAGCGCGACCTGGATGATCCCGCGGTCGAAGCCGTCGAAGAACGCCGTGAAGCCGAGGATCAGCAACAGGAACTTGTTCTCGGGCGACAGGGATCCCCAGCCGCCTTTCTCTCGCGGAGCGTCGGTCTTCACGCGCGGCGCTCCGGTCGCGTCCCCCGGCTCGGTCCCCTCGATCATCCCTGTGGTGTTCGCACCGACGGCCCGCAAGTCCTGCCGGTGTGACCGACGACCGAACCCGTCTCGGTACCGAACAGGTGAGCCGGTAGCCTCGCCCGCCGTGTCCGACCCCACCTCCAAGGCGCCGAGTACGCCGGCAAAGGGCTTCAAGGCCCCGATCGGCACGCACGACGTCCTCGCGCCCGAATCGGCTCGGTGGACGGCACTCCTGGCCACCTTCGCCGGCATCGCCGGCCAGTACGGCTACGGGATGGTCCACACGCCGATGTTCGAGGACCTCGGTGTGTTCCTCCGCATGGGCGAGGGCACCGACGTCGTCACCAAGGAGATGTACGACTTCGAGGACAAGGGTGGCCGTCGCGTCGCACTTCGCCCCGAAGGCACGGCCAGCGTCGTGCGCGCCTTCGTCGAACACCGTCCGATCGTGCCGTGGAAGGCTTGGTACGCGACCCCGGCATTCCGGTACGAGAAGCCCCAGAAGGGCCGCTACCGCCAGCATCACCAGGTGGGGATCGAGGTGCTCGGCGTCGACGACCCCGACATCGACGTCGAGGTCATCGCCCTCGCCGACCGCTACCTGAAGGCGCTGGGCGCCGAGCGGTACTCGCTGGTCGTGAACTCGATGGGCAGCCTCCACGACCGCCGGAACTACGACGTGGCATTGCGCGAGTTCCTGGCCGGCGTGAAGAACGACCTCGCAGACGAGGACCAGGACAAGGTCGAACGCAACCCGCTCCGGGTCCTCGACTCGAAGCGACGCCAGACGATGCAGGCCACGGCCGACGCGCCGAGGGTCACCGACGTGTTGTCGACCGAGTCGGCCGAACGGTTCGAGCGCGTCACCGAGGGTCTCGATGCACTCGGCATCCGTCACACGGTCGAACCCCGCCTCGTCCGCGGACTCGACTACTACACGCACACGCTCTTCGAGTTCCAGAGCGATGCGCTCGACTCGGCCCAGGCCACCATCATCGGCGGCGGTCGCTACAACGGCCTGGCCGAAGCACTCGGTGGCCCCGAGACACCCGGCATCGGCTTCGGTTCGGGCATCGAACGTGTGCTGCTCCACCTCGACGCCGAGGACGCCTTCCCCACGCCGGACTCCGGCCTCGACGTGTTCGTCGTCGACGTCACCGACGGCCGCAGCGCACGCGACCTGACCGAGACACTCCGCGACGCGGGCCTGTCGGCCGATCGCGGCTTCGACGGCCGGTCGATGAAGGCCCAGATGAAGGGCGCCAACCGCTCCGGCGCACGCGCCGCCGTCATCATCGGTGCCGACGAAGCCGCCGCCGGCACCGTCACCCTCCGAGACCTGCGCGGAGACTCGGACCAACAGACCATCGGTCGCGACGACCTCGTGACCACCATTCGAACGCTCTTGGAAACGGATCCATCCTGATGACCATGAAGAACGGTCCCGCCGTCGGCCTGCGCACCCACTGGTGCGGCGAACTGCGGAGCGAACACGTCGGCCAAGAGGTGTCGGTGACCGGCTGGGTCGAGAACCGTCGTGAGCACGGCGAACACCTCGCGTTCATCGACCTGCGCGACCGCAGCGGACTCGTGCAGTGCGTCGTGTCCAACGCCCACGACCTCCGCGGCGAGTACGTGCTCCGCATCACCGGCACCGTGAAGCCGCGCATCGAGGGCACGATCAACGACAAGTTGCCGACCGGCGAGATCGAGGTGCAGGACGCCACGGTCGAGGTGCTGTCGAAGTCGGGGCCGTCGCCGTTCCCGATCGACGACCGCACCGAGGTCGACGAGACCATCCGGCTGCGACACCGCTACATCGATCTCCGTCGCACGCGCCTCCAGCGCAACCTGCAGGTCCGCACGCAGGCGAACGCGGCCATCCGCCGGGCGTTCATCGACAACGGGTTCGTCGAGGTCGAGACCCCGTTGCTCATCGCGTCGACGCCCGAGGGCGCACGCGACTTCGTCGTTCCGTCGCGACAGCACCCGGGCCGGTTCTACGCGCTCCCGCAGTCGCCGCAGATCTACAAGCAGCTGTGCATGGTCGGCGGCGTCGACCGCTACTTCCAGATCGCCCGTTGCCTCCGCGACGAAGATCTCCGCGCCGACCGTCAGTTCGAGTTCACGCAGCTCGACATGGAGTGCAGCTTCGTCGGACAGGAGGAGGTGCTCGCCTTCGTCACGGACTCGATCACCGCCGCCGTGAAGGACGTGATGGGGAACGACATCCCCGACATCCCGCGCATGACGTGGGAAGAGGCGATGGAGCGCTACGGCTCCGACAAGCCCGACACCCGCTTCGGCATGGAACTGGTCGAGCTGACCGAGATCTTCGCCGAGACCGAGGCCAACGTGTTCAAGGCGCCGTGCGTCAAGGGCATCCGCCTCGAGGGCGGCACGTCGCTCACCCGCAAGGAGATCGACGCACTGGTCGACCAAGCCAAGCTCTGGGGCGCCAAGGGTCTGGCGTGGATGCGTGTGGTCGACGGCGAATCCGGCCCTGCGCTCGACGCCGGCGTCGCCAAGTTCCTCAGCGCCGACGAAGCGACCGCGACCATCGACGCGCTCGATGCCGAGGTCGGCGACATGGTGTTCCTCGTCGCCGACGAACGACCCACCGTCCGCCACATCCTCGGCCTGCTCCGCAACGAACTCGGCCGTCCGCCGGTCACCGAGGGGGGTCTCCACTTCCTGTGGGTCACCGACTTCCCGATGTTCGACGACGAACTCGGCCCCGACGGACGCCCGCAGGCCATGCACCACCCCTTCACGATGCCCAACGAGGAGGACCTGGAAGCCGGTCTCATCGAGTCGGATCCCACCACGGTCCGCAGCGTCGCCTACGACCTCACCTGCAACGGCTGGGAGCTCGGATCGGGGAGCGTGCGAATCCACCGCCCCGACATCCAACAGCGGGTGTTCGACGCGCTCGGGATCGAGGAAGAGGAGGCCCGGGAGAAGTTCGGTTTCCTGCTCTCGGCGTTCGACTACGGACCGCCGCCCCACGCCGGCTTCGCCTTCGGGACGGACCGGCTGGTGGCGCTGATGGCGGGCGAGGAGAACATCCGCGAGGTCATCGCCTTCCCGAAGACCCAGAAGGGCGCCGATCCCTTGACCGACGCACCGGACGAACTCGAACCCCGCATCCTCGACGAACTCGGTCTCCGAGTGTTGCCGCCGGCGACCTGACACGCCGTGGACGAGCTGGGGGAAGAACTCGTCGAGGACTTCGAAGCGGGGCGCGGTGGCTACCTCCGCGGTGTTCTCGTCGCGCTGTTGGTCGTGGGCGTCGTGGTGATCATCATCCAGACCGGGCTGTTCGGGCGGTTCACCGATCAGGAGGAGTTGCGGCGGACCGTCGACGACGCCGGCGTGTGGGGGCCCGCCGTCTTCCTCGCGCTGATGATCGTGCTCGTGCCGCTCAGCGTCCCCGGGCTGATCTTCGTCATCCCGTCGACCACGCTCTTCGGGACCGTCGGCGGCTTCACCGTGTCGATGATCGGCGGCTTCATCGGGAGCGCCATCGGCATCGTCGCCGCTCGCCGGCTCGGACGATCCGTCTTCGAGTCGAAGATGCCCGCACGCGTCCTCGCGATGGAGTCACGGTTGTCCGAGCGCGGCATCTGGGTCGTGATCGGAATCCGCTGCTTCGTGTACCTGCTCCAACCCTTCGACTGGCTCCTCGGGGTGTCGAGGATGCCGCTGCGAACTGTCCTGGTCGGCACATTCATCGGGCTCATCCCGATGACGCTGATCGTCGCCCTGACCGGCGGCGGCCTGATCGACCTGATCCTCTGACCATCGGTCTCTGTCGTGGATCGGCGCCCTCCGTGGGAGCGGGTCCACGAGATTCTGGGTGTGGTCAGGTCCCGCGGTCGAGGTCGTCGAGATACAGGTCGAGCACCCGCTGGGCCTCGTCGCGCTCGGTCGCGAGGGTCTGGCGGGCGACGTAGACGCCGGTGCCGCCGAGCACCAGTCCGGCGGGGATCCCGGCGAGAAGGATGAGCGGATCGCCGAGCAGCATCGCTGCGACGCCGCCGAGCACGGGGCCGGCTGCGGCGGGTACGCCGATCACGCCGGTCTTGAGGCCGGAGCGCGTGTGCGTGAGGTCGGCCTCGAGGCGCACGATCGACCGCCCGTTGCCGTCGTCGGCGACGGACGTGATCAGCGCGTCGATGTTGCTGAGCGTCGCCGACTTCTTCGAGAGCTTGCGGCGGACCTTGGCCTCGAGGTCATCGCGGCGACGCCACTCGATCCCGTTGTCGGAACGGCGGTGGACCTGGAGCAACTGGGACTTCGTCCATTTCTCGATGCGTCCTCGGGCCAGGTGCGGCGGTAGGTCCACGGTGCGCACCGAGCGCGCTCGGGCCGGGCCGAGGATGCTGCGGCTGTCGTCCGCTGGACCCAGCGCTCCGGCATCGTGTTCGGCCAGCGCCTGTCGGACCGCCGCTGGCGACAGCCCCACGTCGCTCGCTGCAGACTCGAGGGCGAAGCGGTCGACGCCCGGATCCTCGGTCGTCCGGGATTGCTCGAGTTCCGTGGCGCGCCGGATGATCTCGCTCGCCGCGTCGGGATCGAGACGCTCGAGTGGCATGGGACGGTCGTCGGGGGTGTCGGTCATGGCAGCCACAGTCCACCACGCCGTGGGGCGCAGCGTTGCCCGCGTAGTGTCCGTCCGGTGCACGTCCACCACCTGACCTCGGTCGATGGCGAGGTCCTCCACGATCTCGACCCGGACATGGTCCCGGGAGCGATCGCACGCGTCCACCTGCGAGACGGCGTGACGGCCGACGACGGAGGCCTGCTCGCTCGGGCAGCGACGTACCGGGCCGCCCTGTTCGAGGAGCGTGTCCCCGGAGCGGCGGTGACGGTGCGGCCTCGATTGATCGACACGCGGGAGGAGACGCTCGAACGCGTGCATGACGAGATCGCGTCCCTCGCCGACGCGGAGCGCGTGGCACTCGCGGTCGAGCCGGGGACCGTCGCTCGCGGCGCGGTCACCGCGCTCGACGCGTGGCTCGGTGGGCTCGACGGTCGCCGCGTCGTGGTCCGAGGCTTCGACGACCTCGGGTCCGAGGTGGCGAGGGAGGTGGTGGATCGAGGCGGGCACCTCGCAGGACTGTCCACCACCAGCGGGGCGATCGCGTCCGGGTCAGGGCTCGACCTGTCCACGGTCGACGAGGCGCGCGCCGCCCACGGGGATCTCTTCGTCACCGAACTCGGACTCGAACTGCACCTCCCGGACGAACTCCTCGACCTGTCGGTCGACGCGATCGTGGTCGGCGGCGGCGTCGGAGTCGTCGACGAGGACCTCGCGCTCCGGGTCGGTGCGAAGACCGTCGTGCCGCTGTCGGACGCACCGTTCACCGAGGTCGGCCTCGACACCCTGCGCCGACGCGGGGCCGTGGCCCTCCCGGACACGGCGACGACCGCAGGCCCGATGCTCGAGGCGCTCGCGCCGCGCGGCCTCACCGATGCCGAGCGGTCGGCCCGGTCGGATCGCCTGATCCACGAGCGCATCGACGGCGCCCGACGGTCGAAGGTCGACCCGCTGCGGTATGTCACGACATTGGCCGACACCTTCCTCGCCACGTGGGTGCCCGCCGAGATCCGACCGACCGAGCCTGCGGTGCGATCGGCACCGACCATCCCATGACGCCATCGCCAGGCGACGACCTCTTCGCGGCAGCGGCGAGCCAACGGCTCGAGTCACGACAGCCCTTGGCCGCCCGGCTCCGGCCGGCATCGCTCGACGACATCGTCGGTCAGGAACATCTCCTCGGCCCGGGAAAGCCGCTCCGCACCCTGGTGGAGGGTGACCGGCTGTCGAGCGCGTTGTTCTGGGGGCCACCGGGCACCGGCAAGACGACGCTGGCCCGAGCTGTGGCAGCCCACACCGAGAAGGTGTTCGTGCAGCTCTCCGCGGTCACCGCCACGGTCAAGGACGTCCGCGAGACGATCGCCACCGCCCGCCAGCGGCTCGGCGAGCAGGGGCGGGGGACGATCCTGTTCCTCGACGAGATCCATCGCTTCAACAAGGCGCAGCAGGACGCGCTGTTGCCGGCGGTCGAGGACGGTCTCGTCGTCCTCGTCGGCGCAACGACCGAGAACCCGTACTTCGAGGTCAACGCGCCGCTGCGGTCGCGCTCCACCCTGTTCCGCCTCGAGTTGCTGTCGGTCGACGCCCTCCACGGTCTCCTGCGACGAGGCCTCGAAGCAGAGTCGGCCACGGGCACGAAGGAGGCGCTCACGCACCTCGCCGAGCGTGCCAACGGCGACGGCCGCCAGGCGCTCACCGCGCTCGAGGTCGCCGTCGCGCTCGCCAAGGGGGGAGGTCGAGACGAGGTCCGACTCCCCGACGCCGAGGCGGCGCTCGGGACCAATGCGCTGCGCTACGGCGTCGACGAGCACTACGACGTGATCTCGGCGTTCATCAAGTCGATCCGCGGGTCCGACGCCGACGCCGGCCTCTATTGGCTCGCCCGCATGGTCGAGGCGGGAGAGGATGCCCGCTTCATCGCCCGCCGACTCGTGATCCTGGCCTCGGAGGACGTCGGGATGGCCGACCCGATGAGCCTGGTCGTGGCCAACGCCGCCGCCCATGCGGTCGAGTTCGTCGGCCTTCCCGAAGCCGGATACAACCTCGCCCAGGCCGTGATCCATCTGGCCACCGCCCCGAAGTCGAACAGCGCAGCGAAGGGGTGGTGGTCGGCACAGACCGACGTGCGGGAGCGACCGGCCGGCGAGGTCCCGGCGCACCTGCGCGACGCGCATTACCAGGGCGCCCAGGCCCTCGGGCACGGGAAAGGCTATCGGTACCCCCACGACGACCCCCGTGGCTGGGTCGAACAGCAGTACCTGCCCGACGAGGTGAGGGACCAGACCTACTACGAGCCGTCGGGCCACGGATTCGAAGCCGATCTCCAGGCCCGCGTCAGTAGGATCGACCATCGTGAGAGCTGACGAGCTGCGCCGCGCCTGGACCGAGTTCTTCGCGGCGCGCGCCCACACCGACGTGCCCTCGTCCGGTCTCATCCCGCACCACCCGACCGCCCCGATGTTCACGAACTCGGGGATGATGCCGTTCGTGCCCTACTTCCTGGGTGAAGAAGCGGTGCCCTACGACCCGCCGAGGGCAAGTTCGATCCAGCGATGCGTGCGGGCGGGGGGCAAGCACAACGACCTCGACGCCATCGGTCGGTCGATGCGTCATCTCAGCTTCTTCGAGATGCTGGGCAACTTCAGCTTCGGCGACTACTTCAAGGCCGAGGCCATCCCGTGGGCCTGGGAGTTCGTCACCGAGACGCTCGGCCTCGACGGCGACCGCGTCTGGGTCACCGTCCACACCTCCGACGACGAGGCCGAGGAGATCTGGGCCGACGGTGTCGGCGTCCCCAAGGACCGCATCCAGCGGCTCGACAAGGACAACTTCTGGGAGATGGGTGACGTCGGACCCTGCGGCCCGTCATCCGAACTGTTCTGGGACTTCGGCCCCGACCTCGGCCCGGAGGGCGGACCCGCCAACCCGGCAGCCGAGGAGCGCTACGTCGAGTTCTGGAACCTGGTCTTCACCCAGTACTTCCGCGGGCCCGACGGCGAACTCACCGACCTGCCGTCCACCAACGTCGACACCGGCGCCGGCCTCGAACGGATCCTCGGCGTCCTCGCCGACAGCGCCAGCCTCTACGCCGCCGACACCCTCTCGGTCCTCACCGATCGCGCCCAGGAGGTGACCGGCAAGTCGTTCGGCAACGACCGCCTCGCCGACATCGCGTTGCGGTTGATCGCCGACCACACCCGCACCGTGGCGTTCCTCGTGTCCGATGGCGTCATGCCCTCGAACGAGGAGCGTGGCTACGTCCTGCGCCGTGTGCTGCGCCGCGCCGTCTACTTCTCATACCTGCTCGGTGTCGAGAAGCCGGTGCTTCCGCCCATGATCGAGACGTGTGTCGACCTCATGGGCGACGCCTATCCCGACCTGGCGTCCAACGCCGACGGTGTCCTGACGATCGTCAGTCGGGAAGAGGAGCGGTTCCGCAAGACGCTCAAGACCGGCTCGGTCATGCTTGACGACGCGCTCGAAGGTCTGGACACGCCCGAGGATCAGACACCCGTGCTCGATGGCGGTGTCGCGTTCCAACTCCACGACACCTATGGCTTCCCGCTCGAGGTCACCCAGGAGATCCTCGCCGAGCGCGGCGTCGACCTCGACGTCGACGGATTCGAGACGGCGATGGCGGACCAACGGGCCCGTGCCAAGGCCGCTGCCAAGGGTTCGAGCGTCGCCGTCGGTGACGAGATCGACGCCTTCCGCGGCATCTTGTCCGAGTCCGGCCCGACCGAGTTCGTCGGACGCGACCTCGACTCCGTCACGACGACGGTCGTCGGCGTGGTCCCCGGCCCGGACGAGGGCAACCTCGCCGGCACCGTCTCGGTGTTCCTGCGCCACTCGCCCTTCTACGCCGAGTCCGGCGGACAGATCGGCGACACGGGAGAGATCCGTGTCGAAGGGGGACAGGCGGACGGCGCACGCGGTGAAGTCCTCGACACCGTCTACGCCCTGCCCGGCCTCCACCGACACGTCGTACGCATGACCGAGGGGACCTTCGACCTGGGTTCCGAGGTCACCGCCACCATCGACGTGGAACGCCGCGCCGACATCAAGCGTCACCACACCGGCACGCACATCCTCCACTGGGCCCTGCGCGAGGTCCTGGGCGACCATGTGAAGCAGCAGGGCTCGCTCGTGTTGCCCGATCGCCTCCGCTTCGACTTCAGCCATTTCCAAGCGTTGACCGACGACGAGATCGCCGCCATCGAGGATCTCGCCAACCACGAGATCCTCACCAACGCCGAGGCCCGTCACTACGAAGCGACGATGGACGAGGCACGCGACAAAGGCGCCATCGCGTTCTTCGGCGACAAGTACGGCGACATCGTGCGTGTGCTCGAAGCCGGTGAACACTCGATCGAACTCTGCGGCGGCACCCACGTCGGGCGACTCGGCGACATCGGTCCGGTCAAGGTCATCGCCGAGGAATCCGTCGGTTCCAACCTCCGCCGGATCACCGCGATCGCGGGCACCGGGCCGGTCGAGCGTCTGCGCGAGCGCGAACGGGAACTGACCGTCGTCGCCGATGCGGCGGGTGTACCCGTCACCGACCTGACGGCGGGCGTGCAGAAACTGCGCGAGCAGGTGAAGGAAGCCCAGGACGAACTCAAGGCGCTGCGCAAGGAGCTGTCTGGCAGCCGTGCCGGCGACCTCGCCGACCAGGCTGTCGACGGCGTCCTCGTCGCCCGCGTCGACGGCACCGAGCGCAACGACCTGCGCGAGATGGCCGTCTCGCTTCGCGACCGACCCGACATGCGCATCGTCGTGCTCGGTGGCGCCCCGGAGGGCGGCGGCGCGGCGCTGGTGGCGGCCACGACCGAGGAATCCGGCGTGCACGCCGGCGAGTTGCTCGGCGACGCCAAGAAACTGATCCAGGGCGGCGGATCGAACGACCCTCGTCTGGTGATGGCCGGCGGCAAGAACGCCGACGGTGTCGGACCGGCGCTCGACGCCGTCCGTGCCCATCTCGGTTCCTGATCCGGTGCGAGCGATCGGAGTCGACCTCGGATCCAAGCGTGTCGGCGTCGCGTTGAGTGCGTCGACGATCGCCACGCCCTACGAGGTCGTGCATCGTTCGGGCGACAAGCGACGCGACCATCGACGGATCGCCGAGCTGGTCGAGGAGGCAGGGGCGACCGTCGTCGTCGTGGGCCTGCCGCTGTCGCTCGACGGGTCGATCGGCCCGGCGGCGCAGCGCGTCCTCGACGAGATCGAGGCCATGACCTCGATCGTCGGCGTGCCGGTCGAGACCTGGGACGAGCGGTTGTCGACCGTCACGGCCGAGCAGTCGCTGCGCGAACAGAACGTGAAGGGCCGTGCTCGACGGGACGTGGTCGACATGGTCGCCGCTGCCGTCATCCTCCAGGCCTGGATGGACGCCAGAATCGACCCGCGGGCGGATGAGAGGGAACACGCGTGACCGAAGACGACGCCGCTCGTCGGCCCCTGGGGGCCTCCTCGCTACCGAGTTGTTCGGCAGGGCCTCACAACTCGTACTCCGATCGCATGAGGATGATCCGATGACCGAAGACGACGCCGCTCGTCGGCCCCTGGGGGCCTCCTCGCTACCGAGTTG
>JAPKDO010000436.1 GCA_028822535.1 Acidimicrobiales bacterium | reverse complement strand
GCGCTGTCCCTGCTCGGCGTGGTCGGTTTCCGGACGACGTTCTCCGGTGGGGAGGAACTGGTCGTGGGCCTCCCGGCGGTGCTGCTCGGCGCGGTGGTCGGGTTGGTACTGGCCAAGACTCGCCTCCCGCTGCTCGCCGGGGTGGCGGTGGGGATCGGCTCGTTCTTTCTCGCGGGCGGCGCCGTGGCGCTCCGCGATCGAGCGCCGGCTGGGTTCCTGCCGTCGCCGACGGTTCTGTCGAGCCTCGCCGACGGCTTGGTCAACGGTTGGATCCGTCTGCTCACGACACTTCCCCCCGCCGGTCAGGCCGGCGACCTGTTGACGATTCCCTACCTGTGTGGTTTCGCCGGCGGCGCCATCACCGTGGTGCTCGCACTGCGCCTCCCGACCCGGCAGTGGTGCATCCTCCCACCGATCATCGTCCTCGCCGTCAGCGTCCTGATGGGCATCAAGCGTCCGGCGTCGTTGCTGCTGCAGGGCGTCGTGTTCGCCGCCGTGACCCTGGCTTGGGTGGCCGTGCGACACCATCGCAGTCGAAGCGTCGACACGGTCTCGTCGCGCCCGACGCCGAGCCGGTTGGCGACCGCCGCGGTGCTCCTCGTGGTGGCCACGGTCGGCGGCAGCGTGCTCGGTCCTCGGCTGCCCGGCGCCGACGCCGACGACCGCTACGTCCTGCGCGAGGAGGTCGAGCCGCCCTTCGACCCGCTCACCGAGCCCAGCCCGCTCGCCTCGTACCGCAACTACACCGACCAGGACGTGCGCGAAGACGAGGTCCTCACCGCCACCGGTCTCCCGGCCGGGGCCCACCTGCGCATCGCGGTCATGGACGAGTACAGCGGCACCGAATGGCGCGCCACCGGTTCGGGGTCGGTCGTCGCGGGGGAGTACCTGCGGGTCGGCGCCGAGATCCCTTCCGACGGCCGGGGCGCCCCACAACGGGTGGAGGTCGAGATCCACCAGCCCGAGGGCGTGTGGGTCCCGCTCGCCGGCGACGTGACGTCGATCTCGTTCCGAGGCCCCGATGCCGACCGCCTCGACGACGAGGTCCGGGTGTCGATCGAGACCGACACCGCCGCCGTGCCGAGCGAGCTCCACGAGGGCGACCGCTACACATTCACGGCCGAGTTCGTCGACCTGCCGAGCGAGGACATCCTGGTGGAGACGCCGCTCGACCCGCGGGTTCGGCGTCAAGAACGCGACGACGTCCCGGTCGAGTTCGTGAGTCGGGCGAGCGACTGGGCCAAGGACCAGCCGACCGAGTTCGGCGAGGCGTTGGCAATCGCCGAGGCCCTGCAGAGCGAGGGCGCCTATTCCGACGGGGGGCCGGACGCCAACCCCGTGAGTTCGCCGGGACACAGCCTGCGTCGGTTGCTCGACTTCATCACCATCGCGCAACCGTTCGGGAATGGCGAACAGTTTGCTGCTGCACAGGGTCTGCTCGCACAGGCGCGAGGCATCCCGGTCCGCGTCGCGATGGGTTTCGTGAACGAGGCGGGCGACGACGAGATCACGTTCCGGGGTGAAGACATCGAGGCATGGATCGAGGTCCCCGTCGACGGCTATGGCTGGGTCCCGATCGACGGAACCCCGCCCGAGGACCAGCTCCCCGACCCCCTCAAGCAGCCTCGTTCGAAGACCGAGAACCCGGAGCCCCAGCCACCCCCACCGACCACCGTCGCTCCACCCACGTCGATCCCGGACGAGCTCGAGCCCGAAGAACCCGAAGAAGAGGAGGACGACGACGACAGTGGTGCAGCGATTTCGGGTTGGCTCATCGCCGCAGCGATCGCCGTCGGGCTGCCGGCTTTCGGTCTCGGGCTTCCCTCGCTGCTGATCGTCGGCCTCAAGCGCCGCCGACGCACCCGCCGCCGCACGACGGGCCCACCGTTCGAACGGATCGCAGGAGCGTTCGGTGAACTCGTCGACAACGCTCGTGACGCCGGTCGATCGGTTCCCCCGCGGGCGACGCGCCACGAGCTGTCGAAGGTCGTGGGCATCTCCGGCGCCATCGAGCTCGCGGGCCGCGCCGATGCTGCGGTCTTCGGCGGTGGCGAACCGAGCGACGGGGACGTCGACGACGCCTGGCGGGCCTACGAGACGAACCGAGCGGTGCTGTACGAGACGATGGGGCGTCGCCAGCGCATCTTCACCGCCGTCAACCTGACCTCGTTGCGGAGGCGCTGATGCATCTGATGCTGCGAGTCGAGACCGACCACGACGACCCGTTCGACGTCGTGGCGACCGTCGAGCCGAACCACACCGTCGACGAGCTACGCAACGCCCTCGTGCGCTACGCGAGCTCCGGCGGTTCGACCTTGGTGCGCGGCCGGACCGGGCACATGCTGGCTCCCGACGCCACCCTCGGCGAGATCGGTCTCGTGTCGGGCGAGGTCGTGGCGCTGAGCGACGGCGCCCGATCCTTCGCCGCGCAGGACATCGAC
>JAPKDO010000091.1 GCA_028822535.1 Acidimicrobiales bacterium | reverse complement strand
TCGACATCGGCCCTCTGGAGTCGTCACCGCTGCTGGCGCATCAGGTCCGGCAACCCATCCTGGCGTCCGGCCGTGTGCGCTACGTGGGTGAACCGATTGTCGCAGTCGTGGCCGCGACGGCGCGCCAGGCCACCGACGCCGCCGAGGCGGTGTGGGCCGACGTGGAACCGATCGACGCCGTCATCGACCCGGAGGCTGCGGCGAGCGACGCGATCGTCCTGTTCGACGACCTCGGCACCAACGTCGTCCTCGACCAGGGCGACCCGGTGACAGCCGACGATCTGACGGGTGACGTGGTGGTGTCAGAACGGCTGGTCAACCAGCGCATGGCACCGGTCCCCCTCGAAGGGCGCGTCGCCGCTGCCCGGTGGGACGACGATCGGCTCACACAGTGGTCGTGCACCCAGGGAGCGCACGGAACCCGAGACGGGCTCGCCGCGATGTTCGGCATCGAGCACGATCTGGTCCACGTCATCACACCCGACGTCGGTGGCGGATTCGGCGCCAAGCACGGCACCACGCCGGAAGAGATCATGGTCGCGTGGATCGCCCGTCGGCTCGAACAACCGGTGCGCTGGGCCGAGACCCGGTCGGAGAACCTCGTCGGCATGGTGCACGGTCGCGGACAGGTGCAGCACGCCAGCCTCGCCGGCAACCGAGACGGAACGATCACGGGCTACCGCCTCGACGTGATCCAGGAAGGTGGCGCCTACGCCGGTACCGGCTGTGTGCTCCCGTACATGACGCGAATGATGGCACCGGGTTGCTACGCGATCGACGACGTCCGCGTCCGGATCCGTTCGGTCGTGTCCAACACGTCGACGGTGGGCGCGTACCGGGGGGCCGGTCGGCCCGAGGCCGCAGCGGCGATCGAGCGAATGGTCGACCGCTTCGCCGACGAGATCGGCATGGATCCTGCCGACGTCCGCCGCAAGAACCTCCTGACGTCCGAGGCGTTCCCACTGCGCACTGCGACGGGGGGCCACTACGACAGCGGCGACTACGCCGCCGTGCTCGACAAGGTGCTCGCCGCTGCGGACTACGAGGACCTTCTCGCCAAGCAGGCCGAACGCCGAGACCGTGGGGACACCAGACAGATCGGGATCGGTCTGTCCTCCTACGTCGAGATCACCAACGTGCTCCAGGACACCGAGTACGGCTCGGTCGAGATCACTCCGGAGGGCGGCGCCATCGTCCGCACGGGATCGTCGGCCCACGGCCAGGGACACCACACCGCATGGGCGATGCTCGTGTCGGATCGCACCGGAATCCCGGTGGCCGACATCGAGGTCCGCCACGGCGACACCATCGACATCCCCCGCGGCACCGGGACCGGCGGGTCGAAGTCGCTCCAGATCGGTGGCGCCGCCGCCGCAGCGGCCGCCGAATCCGTCGTCGACGAGGCTCGTGCGCTCGCTGCACGACTCCTGGAAGCCAACCCCGACGACATCGTCCACGACGCCTCGGCCGGCACGTTCGCCGTCGCCGGCACTCCGGTGTCGGCCAAGTCCTGGGCCGACCTGGCAGCGGCCGCTCCCAGCGCCGGAGTCGAGCGACTCTTCGCCGAGAACGACTTCGCCGGAGGCGGGTCGACGTTCCCGTTCGGCGCTCACCTCGCCGTCGTCGAAGTCGACACCGAGACCGGCGAGGTGCGGCTGCTTCGCCACGTCGCCTGCGACGACGCCGGGACGATCATCAACCCGCTGATCTTCGACGGCCAGGTCCACGGAGGAATCGCGGCCGGTGCCAGCCAGGCCCTGTTCGAGGAGTTCCGCTACGACGAGGACGGCAATCCGCTGACGACGACGCTCGCCGACTACTCGTTCCCGTCCGCGGCCGAGTTCCCGTCGTTCGATCGGATCGAGCACGAGACCACGACGCCCCACAACCCGCTCGGCGCCAAGGGCATCGGTGAAGCGGGAACCATCGGTGCAACCCCGGCCGTGCAGAACGCCGTCGTCGACGCCGTGTCCCACCTCGGTGTCCGACACATCGACATGCCGCTCACCCCCGAGCGGGTGTGGACAGCGATCCGGACCGTCAGCGACTGACCGCGTGCTCCTGGAGCGCGCCGAGGTCGCACCATTCGAGCGTCTGGATGTGCGTCGCCTCGAGGACGACCTGGGGTGCGCTCCCTGCCTCGAACGCCTCCTGCCATCGCGGAGCACACAGGCACCACTGGTCGCCGTCGGCGAGCCCGGCGAACCCGAACTGCGGCATCGGGGTGGACAGGTCGTTGCCCTGCGCCTTCGAGTACTCGAGGAATTCGTCGGTCATCACGGCGCACACGGTGTGCACGCCGGTGTCGTCGCCGCCCGTGTTGCAACAGCCGTCCCGGTAGAACCCGGTCATCGGATCGGTCGAGCAGGATTCGAGTTCGGTCCCGAGGACGTTCTTGGCCATGGTCAATTGTGGCGTTTTGATGACGATCGCGACGATCCGTGCATGTCAGGCTGCTGACGGGGTACCGACCGGGCAACCAATCGCCCCGACCGGAGCACCATGTCCGTCCTCGAATCCGAGACCTTCCACCGACTGCCCAGCACGATCGATCTCCGCGGAGAGATCATCGAGGTCCGCCCACGTGATGACAGCGACGACGACGCTGCATCCTCTCGTGAGACGACGCAGCGACGCCCACGCGCCCCCCGCATGCCGCCGGGCGTCCGGGTCCGGCGGGTGCGTCTCGGCAGCGTCGCCAAGATCGCGGCCGTCTTCTCCACGGTGGGGGCCGCCGCCGTTCTCGGCGCGCTCGCTGCGTTCTGGGCCGTCGTTCAGCAGTTGGGCATCGTCGACGACATCGAGCGCCTGGCGGTCCAATCGCTCGGCCTCGAGACCTTCACCGTCGACGGCCAGCGCCTGTTCGAACTCTCGGCGATCGGCGTCGCCGGGATCTTCGGGATGGGATTCGTGATCACGCTCCTCCTGACGCTGGTCTACAACGCCTCGTGCTCGCTGTTCGGCGGCGTCGCCCTCGAGTTCGGGCCCCTGCGACACCGCAAGCGGGTCTTCTCCCCGAAGCACCGTCGCTTCATCTCGCTCTGAACCGTGATCGCCCATGTCGCCCGAGAGCTGTGGCGTTCGTTCGCTCGTCTCGGGACCTTCGCGCTGACCGCGCTCGTGGCCATCGTGGCCCTCTCCTCCCTCCTGGCCGCCTCGCTCCTCGTGGTCACGCACCAGGCCATCGAGTCGCGACCCGAGCTCCCGCAACCGGACGTCGACGTCGCAGCGATCGACGACCTCAGCGCTGCCGTCGCACGCGCTGACTCCCGGTCGTCGGTGGTGCTCGATGCCGACGGAGCCGTCATCGGGCGATTCAACCCCGAGGAATTCCACCGGCCGCTCGCCGTCGGCGAGGTACCGGCGGTCATCGAGGACGCGCTCTTGGCATCCGAAGACACCACGTTCCGGGACCACAACGGATTCGATGCGGTGGCGATCGCCCGCGCGTTCGCGACGAATCTCGTGAGCGGCGACATCGAACAGGGCGGCTCGACCCTGACCCAGCAGCTCGCCAAGAACCTGTTCACGGGTGCCGACGACAGCCTCGACCGCAAGCTCGAAGAACTGCAGGTCGCCGTCGACCTCGAGGCACACTTCACCAAGGACGAGATCTTGGCGGCGTACGCCAACGAGGTGTTCCTGGGCAACGGCCTCTTCGGTTTCGAAGCCGCCGCACGGTCGTACTTCGGGAAGCCGGCAGCAGACCTGACCCTCTCCGAAGCGGCGCTCTTGGTCGGCGTCCTCCCCGCTCCGACCGCTCGCGACCCGCGGGCGAACCCACAGGCGGCCGAGGCAGCGAGAACCGTCGTCCTCGAACGGGTCCGTGCGACCGGACGCGCTGAAGACGACGACATCGCCGCCGCACTCGACGAGGCTCCGACCGTCCTCGCTCCGCAGCCCGCCGTCGAGAACTGGCCGTACTACCTCGACTACGTGCGGCGATACCTCCTCGACGAAGACCGGATCGACCCCGACCTGCTCTACGGCGGCGGCCTCACCATCGAGACCGGCCTCGTGCCCGAGCAGCAGTTCACTGCGCTCGTCGCGGTGCAGCAACACATCCCGGAGGACGCTGGCCCGGAAGGGGCCGCCGCCGTCATCGATGTGCAGACCGGACTCGTCACCGCACTGGTCGGGGGACGCTCCTTCGACGACGAGCAGGTCAACCTCGCCCTCGGTCGCTTCGGCGGCGGCAGCGGCCGACAGGCGGGCTCGTCGTTCAAGCCGTTCGTGCTCGCCGCTGCCATCGAGGCGGGCCACCGCCCCACCGACCGCATCGCCGCGCCCGCTGAATACCTGCCGACGACGGTCGACGATCCGAAGCCAGTCCGGAACTTCTCCGAGCGCGGCCACGGCGTCGTCACCCTCGTCGAGGCCACCACCCGATCGATCAACACCGCCTACGTCTCGCTCACCGAGGTCGTGGGAGCCGCCGCAGTGCGCGACGTCGCAACGCGCGTCGGCGTCGAGTCACTGCCTGACGGCGTCGGGCCCAGCATCGGGATCGGCGCCTACGAGACCTCGCCCCTGGAGATGGCCACGGCCTACGCGGCCTTCGCCGACGACGGCCGACGAGTGGATGTCGGACCGGTCCGTCGGGTGCTCGCACCCGACGGCGGCGTGATCGCGGACTTCACCCCGGTGCCGCCGGCCGAGCGGCCACAGGCGATCGACACCGAGGTCGCTCGTCAGGTGAACGGGGTGCTGGTCGAGAACGTGAACCGGGGTACCGCCACGCGCGCACAGATCGGCCGTCCCGCAGCAGCGAAGACGGGCACGTCCGACGAGTACGCGAACGCCTGGCTCGTGGGCCACACCCCGCAGTACGCCATGGCGGTGTGGGTCGGCGATCCCGCCGGCAACATCCCCCTCCGCGATGTGGCCGGCTACGCCCGGGTCACCGGCGGAAGCATCCCCGCGCTGATCTGGCACGACGTGATGGCCGCGATACATGCCACGCTCCCGATCGAGCCCTTCGAAGCGCCGTTGCCCCGCGGTCCGGACAGCGAGCCGTCGTCCCCGACCGAGATCAGAGCCATTTCCCCGGATTGAGGATCCCCTTCGGGTCGAGGGCCGCTTTGATCGAACGGCTGACCGCCGTCACCGCCGGGCCGAGTTGCTCGTCGAGGTGACGGGCCTTGAGCGATCCGACACCGTGCTCACCCGTGACCGTGCCGCCCAACGCGAGGGCCACCGACATCACCTCGCCGAACGCGACGTTCGCGCGTTGTCGCGCGTCGTCGTCGCGGGGGTCGAACGTGACCAACGGATGGAAGTTGCCATCGCCGGCGTGCCCGATGACCGGGATTGCGGTGTCGTTGCGGGCCGCGACCTCACGGACCGATTCCAGCAGCGTGGGGATCTGCGGCAGCGGAACGCCGACGTCCTCGATCAGCACTGTCCCCAGACGTTCGATGCACGGGATCGCCATCCGTCGCGCCGCCATCAACATCTCCCCTTCGTCGGGGTCGTCGCTGACGGCCGAATACGTGGCTCCGGCGCGGATGCACTCGTCGGCGATCGTGGCGGCGTCGGCGGCGGAATCGGTCTGGGCGAGCAGCAGCGCTCCGACACCGTCGAGGCCCATCGGCTTGACCGCTTCGACCGCAGCCACCGCAGCGTGGTCCATCAACTCGAGAGCCGAGGGGCGAACCGCCGACATGATGCGCGTGACCGCCTCCCCGGCAGCGGTGGTGTCCTCGAAGGTCCCCACGATCGTGCTGACCGGTGCCGGCTGCGGTCGGAGGCGCAGTGTCGCCTCGGTGATGACGCCGAGCGTGCCCTCGGAACCGACGAAGAGGCGCTTGAGGTCGAGGCCCGCGACATCCTTGATCGTCCGTCCACCGAGCCGGAGCACGGTGCCGTCGGCGATCACGACCTCGAGCCCGAGCACGTAGTCGGTCGTGACGCCGTAGCGGACGCAGCACAGGCCGCCGGCGTTGGTGGCGAGATTGCCACCGATGCTGCAGATCTCGAACGACGACGGGTCGGGCGGGTACCAGAGCCCGTGTTCCGCGGCGGCCGACTTCACCTCGGCGTTCAACAGCCCGGGCTGCACGACGGCGAGCATCGAGGCAGGGTCGACGTCGATGGCGCGCATCGCGCTGGTGCTCAAGGTGATGCAGTCGTCGATCGCTGCCGATCCGCCGCTGAGCCCGGAGCCGGCGCCGCGGGTGACGACGGGTGTGCCGTGATCGTTCGCGATGCGCAGCGTGGCGCTCACGTCTGCGGTGTCACGCGCCCGCACCACGGCGAGGGGATGGCCGGGCTCGACCGTCATCGCCCGATCGCGCCGGAACGAGTCCATGACGTCCGGGTTCGTCACCAAGACGTCCGGATCGAGCTCCGCAGCGAGCACGTCGAGTACCGATGGAGGCATGGCTGGTCGACTGTAGGGGCCGCGCGTCTCAGCGCAGGCGGTCGAGCAGGGCCAGGACCTCGGCAGCCTGGTCCCCCGGCGAACCGTGCTCGGGCGTGAGCCGGAGCTCGGGCGCGGTCGGCGCCTCGTACGGATCGTCGATGCCGGTGAACCCGGTGATCTCCCCTGCCCGGGCCTTCTTGTACAGACCCTTGGGGTCCCGCTGCTCGCAGATCTCGATCGGTGTGTCGACGAAGACCTCGGCGTACGCGACGCCCGCCAGACTGTGGATCTCGCGCACCCTCGCCCGGTCGGCGACGTAGGGCGAGATCACCGGGACCAGCGCCACCGTGCCAGCATCCGCGAACAGTCGGGCGACCTCGCCGACACGACGGACGTTCTCGGACCGGTCGTCGGCGCTGAACCCGAGGTCGCCGTTCAGGCCCTGGCGGAGATTGTCACCGTCGAGCAGGTAGGCCGGGCGGCCGGCCTCGACGAGCAGACGCTCGACCTCGACGGCCACCGTGGACTTGCCCGACCCCGAGAGCCCGGTGAACCACAGTGTTGCGCCGGCGAATGGCCGAGCGCCACGGTCCAGCGCCGACGGGTGCCACACCGTGTTCGGCGTCGCCCGAGCCATGGCTCAGCTCTCGCCGAGGATCATCCCGGCGGCGACGGTGTTGTTCGTCCCTTCGTCGACGAGGATGAAGCTGCCGGTCTTGCGGTTGCGGCGGTACTCGTCGTAGAAGAGCGGCGCCGTGGTGCGCAGGGACACCCGGCCGATCTCGTTCAGTGCGAGTGACGTCGCTTCCTCGTCTCGGTGCAACGTGTTGACGTCGAGGCGGTACTGGAAGTCGGTGACCATCGTGCGCGCCCAACGCGTCGTGTGCTTGATGGCCAGCTTCTGTCGCGGCTGGAGGGCGCCGGTCTCCGACATCCAACACACCATGGCGTCGATGTCCTGGCCGAGCGTCGGCTGATTCTTGGGACGACAGATCATGTCGCCGCGCGAGATGTCGATCTCGTCTTCGAGCCGGATGGTCACCGACATCGGCGAGAACGCCTCGGCGACGGGACCCTGCGGTCCGTCGATGGCCTTGATGCGCGACGAGAACCCGCTCGGGAGGACGACGACCTCGTCGCCGGGCTTGAACACGCCGCCGGACACGACACCGGCGTAGCCGCGATAGTCCATGCCGTCCGACGACATCGGTCGGATCACGTACTGGACAGGGAACCGGGAGTCGATGAGGTTGCGGTCCGACGCGATGTGGACCTCCTCGAGGTGACGGAGCAGCGGGGCGCCCTCGTACCACGGCATGTTCTCGGACTTGTCGACGACGTTGTCGCCGAGCAGGGCCGACACCGGGATGAACGTCAGGTCCTGTACGTCGAGCTTCATCGCGAAGTCGCGGTACTCGGCCTTGATCTCCTCGAAGCGATCTTCGCTCCAGTCGACGAGGTCCATCTTGTTGACGCAGACGACGAGGTGTGGGATGCGGAGCAACGACGCCAGGAACGAGTGGCGGCGAGACTGCTCGATGATGCCGTTGCGTGCGTCGACGAGGATCAGTGCGACGTCGGCGGTCGAGGCCCCGGTGACCATGTTGCGCGTGTACTGCGTGTGCCCGGGGGTGTCGGCGATGATGAACTTGCGACGGGGGGTGGCGAAGTAGCGGTAGGCGACGTCGATGGTGATGCCCTGCTCGCGCTCGGCCCGCAGACCGTCGGTGAGCAACGCCAGGTTCGTGTACTCGTCGCCCCGGGACTTCGACGTGGCCTCGACGGCCGCCATCTGGTCCTCGAAGATCGTCTTCGAGTCGTACAGGAGACGCCCGATGAGCGTGGACTTGCCGTCATCGACCGAACCGGCCGTGGCGAATCGGAGCAGTTCCATGGCTTAGAAGTACCCCTCGCGTTTGCGATCTTCCATTGCGGCTTCCGACACTCGATCGTCGGCGCGGGTCGCACCACGTTCGGTGATCCGCGTGGCGGCCACCTCGGCGATGATCTCGTCCCAGTCCGACGCAGCGGACTCGACCGCTCCGGTACAGGTCATGTCGCCGATCGTCCGGTACCGGACGACCTCCTCGTACACCTCTTCGCCGTCCATCAATTCGATGTGGTCCGATTCCGAGAGCAACATGCCGTCGCGTTCGAACACGCGGCGCTTGTGCGAGAAGTAGATCGACGGGATGTCGACGTCCTCCTCCTTGAGGTACTGCCAGACGTCGAGTTCCGTCCAGTTGCTGATGGGGAACACACGGATGTGTTCACCCTGGCGGTGTTTACCGTTGTAGAGATTCCACAACTCGGGTCGCTGCGCCTTGGGATCCCACTGACCGAAGTCGTCACGGAAGCTGAACACGCGCTCTTTGGCCCGAGCCTTCTCCTCGTCGCGGCGGGCGCCGCCGAACACCGCGTCGAAACCGTTGGACTCGATGCCCTCGAGCAGGCTGACGGTCTGGAGCGGGTTGCGACTCGCTCGGGGTCCGGTCTGTTCGGTCACCTTGCCGGCGTCGATGGCGTCCTGGACCGACGCGACGACGAGCCGTGCGCCGGCCTCGGCGAGGCGACGGTCGCGGAACTCCATGACCTCGGGGAAGTTGTGTCCCGTGTCGACGTGCATGACCGCGAAGGGGATCGGTCCCGGAGCGAACGCACGGATGGCGAGTTCGAGCATCACCACGGAGTCCTTGCCGCCACTGAAGAGAAGACACGGCCGTTCGAACTCCGCCGCCACCTCCCGCATGATGTGGATGCCTTCGGCCTCGAGGGCACGGAGGTGGGACAGCTCGTAGGTCATCGTGTGGGTAGCTCCGCCGTCGTCGCGTCGACTGGGACTGAGCGGACAAATGTAGGGCGGGCCCGGTTGGTAGACAATCCCTGTGACCGAATCCCCCCGCTCCGTGTTCCCCGCCGACCATGCGTTGGCCCGCCGCCTCGCTGTCGAGGCGGGCGAACTCCTGCTCGAGGTCCGCTCGGCGCTGGAGCGGGATGGTGCCGATCCCAAGACCGTCAAGGACGAGGGTGACCGGCGGTCCGACGACTTCTTGATGGCGGAACTCGCCGCCCACGCGCCGCACGGCGACGGCGTGTTGTCGGAGGAGTCCGGGGCGACCCACGGCGACGTGAGCCGTCTCGAAGCCGAGCGGGTGTGGATCATCGACCCCCTCGACGGCACACGCGAGTTCTCCGAACCCGGACGGAGTGACTGGGCGGTACACGTGGCACTCGTCGTCGGCGGCGATCCGGTCTGTGGCGCAGTCGCGCTCCCGGCGCTCGGCACGTGCTTCTCGACGGCGGACGACGTGGTCGACCTGCCACCGATCCCCGATGAGCCCCGCATCGTCGTCTCCCGCACCCGGCCGCCCGCGGAGGCCGACGTCGTGCGCGAAGCCCTCGGTGGCGTGCTCGTCGGCATGGGCTCGGCCGGCGCCAAGACGATGGCCATCCTGCGCGGCGAGGTCGACTGCTACCCGCACTCGGGCGGTCAGTACGAGTGGGATTCGGCGGCTCCCGCCGCGGTCGCCCGTCACCACGGCCTCCACATCTCGAGACTCGACGGCTCGCCGCTCGTCTACAACAACCCGGATCCCTACCTGCCCGATCTCCTCGTGTGCCGGCCCGAACTCGCCGAGGCCACGCTCGACGCCCTCGCCACCGGCACGGGGTGAGACAGCCGTGGAGCTGAAGGCGACGCGCTACGAGGTGGACGGCCATGTGGCGACGCTGACCCTTCACCGACCCCAGCGCCGCAACGCCTGGACCGGCCGGATGCACCACGAGTACCGGTGGGCGATGACCGAGGCCGATGGGAACCCCGACGTGCGCGTCATCGTGGTCACCGGGGCGCCCAGCGACGACGGGCGTACCGCCTTCTGTGTCGGCGCCGACACCAGGGCGCTCGACGGCCACCGTGAGGCCGGCGCCTACGACAACGGGCTCGGGGATGTCGACCCGCCGATGCCGCCGGTCGACGACGTCTTCGCCGCCGACTTCGCCTTCCAACTCGGGATGTCGACGCCGATCGTCGCTGCCGTCAACGGTGCCGCCGCCGGCGTCGGCCTCGCCGTCGTGTGTTTCGCCGACATCCGGTTCGCCGTGCGCGGCACCAAGCTCACGACCGCCGCCCCGAAGTTGGGGTTCCCCGCCGAGTACGGCTTGTCGTGGATCCTCCCCCGCCTCGTGGGCGCGGGACCCGCCGCCGACTGGCTGATCTCGGGGCGCGCGTTCACCTCCGACGAAGCCGGCGCCGCCGGGTTGTTCTCCTCCGTGGTCGACGCCGACCGCTTCGGCGACCATGTCGGCCGGTACGTACGGGACCTCGCGAACCACGTCTCCCCCGCGTCGACCGCGGTGACCAAGGGTCAACTCTGGACCGAGCTCCTCCACGGCGACCCGGCACGGTCGGTTCGTGAGTCGATCGAGTTGATGGAGACGATGGCCACGGGACACGACTTCGCCGAGGGCTCACGGGCGCTCGCCGAGCGCCGACCCCCCGAGTTCTGATCCGCCGCCCACCCTGGGAGAATGGTCCGATGGTCTCCGAGGACAACGACGCGAGCAACGCCGATCGACCACGTGACTTCGACCTCGGATCCTTCAGCGACGACCCGCCGTGGACCATCGATCGCGACGAACTCACCTGGCTCCCGCCGCTTCGGGTCGCTCGCCAGGTCGTTCGCTCCGACCTGCCTCGGCTGACGCGGTCGACGCTCCTCCCACCGGCGAAACGGGTCACCACCGTCACCCGACACCTCGGTTGGGCGATGGGTCGATGGGCCATCGGCGCGCGACGCAAGGGCGGCGCGGCCTCGCGCGCCGACGTGTCCCGACGACTCCGCATCGCCGCCGAAGCACTCGGGCCCACCTACATCAAACTCGCCCAGATCATCTCCGGGGGCGAAGGCCTGTTCCCCCAAGAACTGGTGAACGAGACCAAGAAGTGTCGCGATCAGGTGCCGTCGGAGACGTGGGAATCGATCCGGACCGTCGTGGAGGAGGACCTGGGACGGCCGATCCCCGAGATCTTCTCCCACTTCGAGCGCACCCCGCTCGCCGCGGCGTCGATCGCCCAGGTCCACCGAGCGACGCTGACGACCGGCGAGGACGTCGTCGTGAAGGTCCAACGACCGACCGTGGCAACGCTCGTGCGCCAGGACCTCCGTGTCATGGCGTGGATCGCACCGAAACTCGTCGGTCGCATCCCGATCTCGGCACTCGCCAACCCGCCGGCGCTGGTGGAACTGTTCGCCGAGACGATCTCCGAGGAACTCGACTTCCGACTCGAGGCCGAGAACATGCTCGATGTCGCCGAGTCGTTCGCGAAGCTCGGCCAGCGCGACTACGTCATCCCCCGCCCGCACCCGACGCTCGTCACCCGCCGCGTGCTGGTCATGGAACGCCTCGACGGGTTCAAGTTCGACGACGTCGCCGGCATGAAGGGCGCCGGCGTCGACACCGAGAAGGTCGTGCGCACCGGGATGATCGGCTTCATGGAAGGCGCGTTCATCCACGGGATCTTCCACGGTGACCTGCACGGCGGAAACCTGTTCGTCCTACCGGACGGCCGGACGGCGCTCCTCGACTTCGGCATCACCGGACGGCTCGACGATCGCAAACGGACGGCGCTGCTGCGCATGCTCATGTCGGGCACCTCGAACGACCCGAAAGGACAGCTCGCTGCGTTCCGGGACCTCGGCGCATTGCCGATGGACACCGACCTCGACGCAGTCGTCCGCGACCTCGGCCTCGACACCGGCGAGGTGCTGGACCCGACACAGATGGAGGCCGACGCCCTCGTCGCCGAGATCCAGCGGACGGTGAAGGCGTTGCTCGGCTACGGCGCTCGTATGCCGAAGGAGTTGATGCTGTTCGTCAAGAACCTGATGTTCGTCGACGGCGCCATCGCGACCCTCGCACCGGACCTCGACATCCTCTCCGAGATCACCGAGATCACGATGTACTTCGCCACGACCCACGGCGAGACGATCGCCGAGCAACTCGGGATGGCCCAGGACGCATGGCAACTCGACATGGACGGCGTGAAGGCCGGGATGGGCCTCGGCGAGGACGTCGAGCGTCTGACCTACCGCGATCTCCAAGAGCGTCGTGACACGATCCGAAAGCGGTTCGAGGGCCGCAGGATGACGTGAAGACGCCGGCGTCCTCTGCGGCGAAGGCCGAGTGGCGAGCGTGGGCACGCACGCTCGATCCGGTCGCTCCGGCGATCACCGATGCCGTCAACGACCACCTGCGGCACGCCCTTCGCGACGTCGACGGTCCGGTCCTCGGCTACCGAGCGCTCCGAGACGAGGTCGCCCTCGCCCTCGCCGTCGACGCCATCGCCTCACTCGACGACGACCGCCGCCTCACGATCGGCGACCTCGTGGTCGACGAGATCGCGGTCGTGGTCGTCCCCGCCCGGGTCTTCGACCGCGACGGATTCCGCCTGGGTCGCGGCGGCGGCCACTACGACCGGCTGCTCCCACGACTCCGACCGGAGGTGCCCGTCATCGGCGTCACCTGCACCGATCGCATCGTGGAGCGGCTCCCCCCGGAGCCGCACCAACGCCCCATGACCCACCAGGCGAC